>NZ_DASURI010000260.1:0-6248 GCF_036280135.1 Longimicrobium sp. | reverse complement strand
GTGAGTGCGTGAGTGCGTGAGTGCGTGAGTGCGTGAGTGCGTGAGTGCGTGAGTGCGAAAGTGCGAAAGTGCGAAAGTGAAGAGCCCCGGGCGTCGCTGCCCGGGGCTCTTTCGCGGTTGCAGTACTCTGCTGCCTCTGCTCCCTCTGCGTGAGAATGCAGTTCAGCAGTTGCAGTTCTCTGCGTCCTCCGCGGCTCTGCGTGAGAATGCAGTAGAAGCCGGCCCGGACGAGAGCGCCGCCTTACGCGCCCGTCTCGAGGTCGAAGAACTGCAGCAGCCCCGCCCCGCCCGCCAGCGAGCGCACCACGTCGGACGGGCTGCGCAGCAGGGGGCGCGTGCCCGTCCGGTCGCGGGTAAAGCGGACCACGCGCGCCAGCATCCCCAGCCCCGCCGCGTCCACGTCGCCCAGCGCGGCCGCGTCCAGGCGCACGCGCGTGAACGCGCCCCCATACGCCTCCAGCCCCTCGATCAGCCCCTGCCGGTTGAACACGGTGAGCGTCCGCGGCAGGCGCACGGTAAGGGTGCCGCCTTCCAGGGTCATGGGGAAGTCGTCCAACGGGCCTCGTTTCTGGCGGAGAATCCGGCGACCGGAGAAAATGCCCTCGGACCTGATGTGATAATCCTTGTGGCAGGTTGCCGCAAGAGCGCGCAGTGATCACCTCGGAACCCGCCTGCCATCCGGCGTTTGGCCCGGCTGGACACTGCTACGGGCACGCCGCCGCGCCTGCCACGGGGCATACGCAAAACGCCCCGTCCCCGCGGCGGCGATGCGATCGGAACGCCGCAGCACCGGACCGGGCGGCGCCGCTGCTACGTGGCGGGAACCGGGAATGCACCGGGGGGCGCTCCTGCTGGCGGCGCGCGGGGATGCGCCGAAGCAGGAAATCACCCTGGAGGAAGACTGACCGATGAAGAAGCTCATCCTGGTTCCGGCAATGGCCCTGATGGCGGCGTGCGGCGGTGGCGGCGACGAGGCGGAGACGGGCGCCAGCGCCGATACGATGGGCGCGGCCGGCACCACCACGGGGACGTCCACCGGCACCACGACGACGACGGATCCGTCCATGGGCGGCACCAGCACGGGCACCACCATGGGTGACACCACGGGCATGGGCACCACCGGCGGCACCATGGACAGCGCGGGCATGGGCGCCGGCGGCACGGGCACCATGGGCGGGACGACGGGCGGCGCCACCGGCACCGGGACGGGCGCCACGGGTGGGACGACGGGCAGCACGGGCGCGACCACCACGCCCTGACGCGCGCGCTTCGTTCCAGACGCGCGAATCCGCCAGCTCCGGGCTCCCGGGGCTGGCGAATTCTTTTTGTCTCTGCTGTATCCCAAAGTACAGCCGCCGTCAGTTGCCGCTCCCCAGCATGTTGCTGTTTCCGGAGCGAGTGTACTTCGAGCGCGTCTCCTTGCGAGCGGCAGGATGCGGCGGTGTCTCTCGGGGCTCCGTGGTACCGGGTTCCGCGGAATCCGGCTGCACGGAAGGAAAAGGCTCGCGGTCGTGATTGTTGGACATTGATTCCCCCCTGCGGAGTCGGCCAGATCGATTAGCAACCGGATCGTACGCCACCGACTCCCAGGGGGCAATCTTTCATCAAAACCCAGTCATGTAGCGCCTGGCTGGCCCATTAAGGACGACAGCCCAAGCCTGAAAAGGTGAGCAGATGCGGGGGTTGCGCATGGAGCCGGCGCGTGGCGGAGATGTTCGGCTCCAAAAAGCTGCCCCCGGTTGATGGCGCATTCGTAGCGGGCAGATATAATTTTCGTCTGCTTCGCCCGGTCCTTCCCGGGATACGACCCTCCATTCAGCGCCGGAGCGCTCCCATGTTCAGGAAAGGTTTCTTTGCGGGTGCAGTGGCCGCCGTCGTCGCATCCACCGCGTGCAGCGGCGGAACGCCTACGAACGTTCCGCAATCCGGGACGGCTCCGCGAAACGTTGCGGGCTGGGGCTATGAATCGGGTGGAAAGAGCGAGGACACGACGTGGACGACCACGGCGGCCGACACGATCGTACAGCGGGAAGGCGGAGGCGCGATCGGCTCGGGGAACTAGCGGTCAGAGACTGGCGGCCAGCTTTCGCACGCGCTGAAGAAGCATCTCCGCCTGGAGGAAGATGACACTGTCCTCCGGCAGCGGCACGTCGCGCTCCGCCGGCGCGGGCGCCTGGATGGCCGCCAGCAGCTCGTTGGCGAAATGCTCTGCGGTGGCATCCTGCCGCCCGCGGGCCATTTCGCGGGCACGGACACTGAGCGCACGCGCTCGCTCCACGTCACCCGCCGTGAAGTGCGCCTGCGAGATGTGGACGAGCGCCATCGGGGCATTTTCCGTCGCGACGGCGGCAAGCCCGAGAACGGTGTCCGAGGCTGATCGAAAGCGGTCCGCCTGGCCAAGCATGGCCGCCGCACGCGAGATGCTGGAGAGCGCCAGGATTCGTGCGCTGGGTAGCGTAAGAAACGGGAGCGCCGC
The DNA here is from genome assembly GCF_036280135.1 of Longimicrobium sp. Lineage (GTDB taxonomy): Bacteria > Gemmatimonadota > Gemmatimonadetes > Longimicrobiales > Longimicrobiaceae > Longimicrobium. Next base: position 3,772 of record NZ_DASURI010000260.1, on the reverse strand, counting down.
CTCCATGACGGGTAGCGCGGGTGCCGCGAAGCCCCTGTTCAGCCAGACCAACGCCCAGTCATGCGCCAGGGCGAAGATGTTCCGGGCTCGGGGTCCGTACAGGGTCGCCGCCGCTTCCGCGTGCCGTTCGGCCTCGTCCCAGTCTTCCACGTCGATCGCCAGCGCCAGCAGGTCGTGCCGCGCCTCGGCCCCGAGGTGCTTGAGGTTGTGCCGCTTGGCATATCTCCACGCGCGCCAGAGCAGGGCGCGTCCCCGGACGCGGTTTCCACGCGTGATCTCCTGGTTGGCCCAGGACAGCAGCGCCACGACGTATGCGGAAAGCTTTCCGCCCAGGCGCGCAACGGAGATCGCGCGATGAAACCACAGCGTTCCCTGGTCATACGCGGCGCGGGCACGTTCGGCCCGGCCGGCGTAGATGGCGAACATGGGGTCGAACGGCTGCGCGTGCGCCGCGGCGGACGCATAGGCGGCGGCCGTCGCGTAATACGCGTGATCGAGAGCCCAGTGATAGATCCCGGCGCAGGCGCTGGCAACGCGCTCGGGAGCGCTTCCCGCGGGGTGAGCGACGAGTTCCGCCAGCACCTGCAATTCCGCGCCGACCTCGCCCGCGCCCGCGGGCAGTCGCGGAGTTCCGCGCACCTGGAAAAGGGAGCGCCGTGCGTCCCCGGGTGCGTCCGCCCACACGTGGACATCGCGGACCCGCTGGAACAGGAACGTGCCGAGCTCGCCGCCGAGCTCATCCAGCAGGTGCGCTCCCTCGAATGCCCGCTGCCGGCCACGGGGGATGGGCGGCAGGCGCCACTTTCGCGGCTGCCTGGGCTCTGGCTCGCCTCGCTTGATCCCCACCATTCCAGGCTTGACGCCTCCCAAGAAGTGCGGCGTGTGGACAGGTCCGTACCAACATGGCTGCCTCCAGATGCGCAGGCAAGGGCGCAAAGCGTGTGTGTTCCTCGGTGCGCTCGGACTCGCTCGGGGCCATAGGCGAGGTGGGGAGGCCTGAGATCTACAGTTGCCGCAACCTAAAAATGCACGTAGGATACGCCTGGTTCACGCATTCACATTTCCGCCATTGAATCGAACGAGCCGACGTTCGACAGTCCCGGCGTGGATTGGTACCGCGATCCGCCGTTTGACCGCCTGAACCCCGGACCCGACTCATGCGTACCCAGATGAGGCACTGCCTCCGCCGTTTGCCCGTGCTGCTCACGGCAAGTCTGCTCATGGGGCGCCCGTCGCCGGCCGCGGCGCAGAACGCGGACGAAGTCGCGCGGGCGATCAGCACCGTGATGGATCATCGCGCCACGTACATGGCGGATGCGCTGCCGTTCGACGGGTGCACGGTCCAGCGCGCGATGGAGGGGGCGGCCGGCTACGCGGCCCGGCTCGTGCCCCACGTGCGGGCGATGATCGACGACCCGGCGGCGCCCTGTCCTCGCACGCCCCCGCAGGGACGGCGCACGGTGCTCGTCGACTCGGTGCAGCTCGCGGCGGACACGGCCCGCGTCTACCTCACCGTGCTTCGCGGAGAGCTCGTGCACCGGGAGAACTACGTGCTCAACCCGCGGCCCGGCGTGTACATGGGTGTTCGGGACGTGCGGTCCTGGGGCTTTGCACAGGCGTACCCCCGTCGGGCCGGCGGTGCCGCCGCGCCACGCGAGTAGACTGCGGCACAGTCGAAAACAAGGCGGCCGGAGGGAGCGCGGGCGCCCTCCGGCCGTTTGCGGTTCCATCCAGCCCCGTCAGTCCCCGTCCGGGCCCAGCGCGGGGTGGTCGTCCAGGCCCAGCTCGCGCAGCAGGTCGGGACCGATGCCCACCTCCGCCAGCTCGCGGCGCGTCCAGCCGGCCGTGATCATCCCCAGCACCTCGCCCACCATCCACGCCCGCATCTCGGCGTCGTCGCCGGCAAGCGGCTCCCGCGCCCGGGACCGGCGGGCGCGCAGGGCCTCGAACTGCGCGCGCAGCATCTCGCGGCGCAGCTCCAGCTGGTCCATGGCCGCGCGGCCGCGCCCCAGCGTGGCCGCGGAGTGCATCCGCAGCTCGCGCGAGTGGCGCCGCAGCGCCCGCATCCGGGCCTGGAGCTCGCCCGGAGCCGGAGCCTGCGCGGGCGGGAAGTCGGATGGTCGATCGTTCCGCATCCCCAAAGATGCCGCGCCATCCGTATACGAACCATGGGCCGGCACCAGGAGCCGGCTGCGGACGTCAGAACGCGAGGTCCGCCAGGACGGGAAGGCCAAAGAGCGCCGTGGACACGGCGGGCGCCATCACCAGGCTCACGAGCGCATCCGCCAGCTTGTCCAGGGGGAGCACGAAGTCGGCGCCGCAGCCGCTGAGCACGGCCTGGGGCATGGACGGCGCCTCGCAGGTGGCGGGGTCCTGCGCCAGCACCAGCCCGCCGCGGCGCCGGATCTCGGCCGCGCCCGCCGCGCCGTCCCGCCCCCGCCCCGTGAGCACCACGCCCAGCGCGCGGGCGCCGTACGCCGCCGCCACCGACGCGAACAGGGGATCGGCCGAGGGGCGCGCGAAGTTCACCCGCGGCCCGCCGTCCATCCGCAGCACGCCGTCGGCCGCCACGCGCACGTGCTGGTCCGCGGGGCCCACGTGCACGTGCCCGGGGCGCGGCACGTCCCCGTCGCGCGCTTCGTGCACGCGCAGGCGGGTGGCCGCGCCCAGCACCCGGTCCAGGTAGCCGTGGGCGCCCGGCGCGCGGTGCTGCGCCACCACCATGGGCGCGCCGAACTCCTCCGGCAGGCGCCCCAGCAGCGCGCGCAGGGCCTGCAGCCCGCCCGCGGAGGCGGCCACGGTCACCAGCCCGAAGCGGGGCGGACGGAGGCCGGTAGAAGTGGACACGGGCATCATGGGCGGTGAGCGTGTTTCCTGCGGGGAACGGGATGTGTACGGAGCCGGACACAGGAAAGATACCTCACGCACCCCGCTGGGTACAGATGTTTACCGAAGAACCGACGCAGCGCACCCTTGACCCGGACGGGGACACGCCCCGCAACCGCATCCTGGCCGCCCTCCCGCCGGACGAGTGGGAGCGCGTGCGGGCGAGCCTGGAGCGGGTGCCCCTGCCCTTTCGCACGGTGCTCTTCGAGCCCAACCAGGCCATCGCGTACGTGTATTTTCCGGAAGACGCCGTCGTCTCCATCCTGGGGATCATGGAGGACGGGTCGGCCGTGGAGACGGGGACGGTGGGCAACGAGGGGATGGTGGGCGTGCCCGTCTTCCTGGGCGCCATGCAGATGGCCGGGCAGGCGTTCGCGCAGGTGTCGGGGACGGCGTGGCGGATGCCGGCCGGCGCCCTGCGCGAGGAGACGCGGCGGGGAAGCACCCTGGCCCGGCTGCTGGGGCGCTACACGCAGGCGCTGTTCACGCTCGTGGCGCAATCGTCCGCCTGCAACCGCAAGCACGGCACGGAGCAGCGCTGCGCCCGCTGGCTGCTGATGACGCACGACCGCGTGGGCGGCGACACCTTCGAGCTCACGCAGCTCTTCCTGTCGCAGATGCTGGGCGTGCGCCGCGCCACGGTGAACGAGACGGCCACGGCGCTGCAGGCGCGGGGGCTCATCCGCTACGTCCGCGGGCGGGTGACCATCATGGACCGGGCGGGGCTGGAGGCGGCGGCGTGCCCCTGCTACGACGTCATCCGCGCCGAGTTCGCGCGGATGCTGGAGGACGCCGTGCCGCCGTCGCTCCTGGACGACGTCCGCGTGTCCGAGGCGGGAATGAGCACGGCGGGCGACGGGGCCCCGCTGGACGGAGGGGCGGACGA
>NZ_DASURI010000259.1:0-6869 GCF_036280135.1 Longimicrobium sp. | reverse complement strand
CCGCGCAGAGAGCCGCGCCACCGGCGGCTGAAAGCCTCCTCCTCCTCAGCCTCCCTCTCCGCGAAAACGTCATCCTGAGGAGCCGCCGCGCAAACCCCTGTCGGTGCAGGATCTATGGCGGCGACGAAGGATCTTGCACGCGAAGCTCGGAGGCGACCGTCGTGCACTGGCGCAGCCTCCGAGTCTCGCACACAAGATCCTTCGGTCGCGCCAAAGTGCTGCCTGCATTCACATTGTACGCGGCGCTCCCTGAATAGAAAGTGCAGGCTCGGGAGCTTGTGGCAGCCTCCGCGCGCGCGCCCCCTCCGGGCTCGCGGAGCTCGCCCACCTCCCCCAAAAACCCCTGGGGGAGGTTGAACTGCGTCCTCATCTGATCGGCGAAGTCCATCGTTAAGGCAGCGCGCGATGGATATCCGCAGCCACACGCTGAATCAGGGGCGTGCTGGACCACACGATCGCGTCGGTAAAAGGCTGCGCTCGCGCGGGGGCCGCTAACGTGCGCAGCCCTTTCCGTCGCGCATCCGCCTTCTCGCGAGAGGAGAGCCTTACTGACGCGATCAAGTGTCGCTGGGGCGGGTTCCACGCGTGGCGGACGGGCCGGTGGCTTGGCTGAGGCGATGCGTAGGATGCGGATTGGCGGAGTGGATGGGAGTGCGATGCGGAATCCGCGATGCGCCTCGCCTTGGCTCGGCGAGAACGCCGAGGGGGGCGGAGTCATGATCCGGTGCCGCCATCGTGCGATCGCCGGTGGATCCGCCGCGGATGCGGAGTTGGCGAGGATGGCGCGGGGCAGGGAAGAGGCGGATGCAAAACGACCCGGCGAGGATGCGTCCTCGCCGGGTCGGTCGATCTCGATCGATCGTGGATCAGCCGTTGGAGCGGTTGGCCCAGGGATCGTGCTCCATCCAGCCCTCGTCCAGGGGCGAGAACAGGAACACCAGGCCGCCGTTGGCGATCTTGGGCAGCAGCGTGCGGGCACGGTCCTGCTCCATGGCCGGGCACCCCTCGCTGCGGCCGGCGCGCGTGGACGTCACGTACGGCGCGCCGTGCGCCACCACGCCGCGCGCCCGCGCCGCGCTGTTGAACCGGCCGGAGAGGCCCTTCATCCGCAGGCCCACCGACGTGTACCGCCGGCCGCCCGTCTTGCCGCTGAACCCGTACGTCTCCTGGGCCAGGTACAGCCCCAGCGACGTGGAGTTGCTGCCCTGCCGGTTGCTGAACCGCACCGGCACGCCGCTGCTGGGCGGCGCGCTGCCGCGGCCGTGGGCCACCATGAACGGCCCGTCCACCACCTTCAGGCTGGCCATGTCGAACACGTACCCGCGCGGGGTGCGGCTGTCCAGGCCGTAGTCCACGTAGTACAGGTACGGCTTGCGGACGTCACGCGGGTTGGCGGTCTTGTAGTTGAAGTACGCCGCGAACGCCATCCGCAGGGCCTCGGGGTCGCTCTGACGGCGCACCTTGCCGCCCAGCGCGTCCAGGGCCACGTCCACCTGCGTCTTTTCGACCGCGCTCTGCACGCCCACGCCGTTGAGCACCGCGCGCGCCGTGCTCATCACGGCCTGCGCGGACGGGGACGGGGTGGCGGGGGCCGGGGCCGTCGTCATCCGCGCGGCCAGCGGCGTGGCCGGGGCGGTGGCGGGCTTGCTTTCGTGCACCAGGGCGCCGCCGGCGCCCACACTGAAGGCGGCCGCGGCGATGAGCAGGTTGCGACGCATTCCACTCTCTCGCTTGCATTTCGGACACGCTCCGCTCGGAACGGGCCCGAACGTTGTTCGGGTCGAAGGACGAGCCACGTGGCGGCGACGCACCAGGGCGCGCGTCACGGGTTCATCCGACGTTCTTATGGGGTTGGTTCCGCTTGGACACCGCAGCCCGCGCCGGGTTCCCCCGGCGGGACGGATCGTCCGCGCTTCCAACGAAAGCGCCCGCGTAGCCAGACGGTCGGTACGAGGGCGCTCCGGGTTGTAAATCGGGTGTCGCAGACACGACCGGGGGCGAGTTTGAAGCACGATACGGTAAAGTATCGGTGGGTGGCATCCCCGTTGTTTCAGCGCAGTTCGCTCACGCGAGCCCCGCATCCACCCCGGGATCAGTCCCCTGCTCCAAAGTAATCGGCCCAAACATCGAGCCCCCTGCCATGTCGCGATGCAATCAATCTAGCGGATGCCTAAGTCCATGTCAACCCGGGGGATAAGCCCCATCCCGGGTGTCCGGTGATCTCCGGACACCCCGGCCGGATATACGAAATTTCCCTTACGAGAGCGGATGAGCCGCGCTCAGTCCCCGGGAGAGCGATGATCAGCGCTCAGTCGTCCCAGGGGCGCAGGACGACCTTGCCGCGCAGCCCGCCGGCCTCCGCCAGGCGGTGCGCCTCGGCGGCCTGGCCCAGGGAAAGGACGTGCGACACGCGGGTGTGCAGGGCGCCTTCGCCCAGCATCCGCGCCATGGCGCCCAGGGTGACGGGGTCCGTCTCCACGCGGACGGTCTCGAATCGGTGTCGGTAGGAGGCGCCCGGCTGGGGCGGGCGGGTAAAGACGGCCGTGCCGCCGTCGCGCAGGGCGGGGGTGGAGCGCTCGGGGCCCACGGGCACGGCGTCCAGGACGGCGTCCAGCGGACCCAGGCGGGTGAGATCGGCGTCGCGGGGCAGCACCTCGTGGGCGCCCAGGCCGCGCACCCAGTCCTGGTCGTCGCGCCCGGCCACGGCCACCACGTGCCATCCCGCGCGCACGGCCAGCTCCACGGCAAACCCGCCCACGCCGCCGCTGGCGCCCGTGACCAGCAGCCGCCCGCCCGTCTGTGGCGCAAAGTACGCGAGGGCCTGGTGCGCCGTCAGGGCGTTCAGGGGGAGCGTGGCGCCGACCTCGAAGCTCACGTTCCCCGGCAGGGGCGCCAGCCACTCCGGCTGCACGGCCGCGGCCTGCGCGTACGCCCCCACCCGTCCGCCGATGCGGCCGAAGGGGATCATGCCGCACACGCGGTCGCCCACGGCGTACCCGCTCGCACCCTCGCCCACGGCCGAGACGACGCCCGCCAGGTCCCAGCCGGGAACGAAGGGCAGGCGCAGGTCGGGGATGTAGCGGTTGCCCACGGCGCGCGCGGCGATGTCCGTGGGGTTCACGGCGGCAGCGTGGATGCGCACCACCACCTCGCCCGGCCCGGGCGTGGGCTCCGGCCGCTCGCCCGCCCGCAGCCCCTCCGGCCCTCCGAACGCCGTCACCTCGGCCACCTTCATCGCGATCTCTCCCGTGCAGCGGTTGTGCGGATGGAAAGCCGCGTTGAGGGTGCACGGGGTGAGCCAGCAACTCATCTACCCTACTGCGGTGCGTACCTCGTCAGCGCTTGGGTCGTTTAGGTGCACTAGGTGCCGGAGCTGGAACTGGAGCTCGTCGCTGCCCTGAACTGCGCTTAAGCGACGATGGCACAGACGTCGCCATAGCCTTGCGTTCTGCAGCGTCTTTTTCCCGTTCCGCCAATATAGCCTCGGGATCGACCACAAGCGGCAACTCTAGAGGCTCGGCTGTCTTCTTTGCTTTTTGGCGAGGCGCCGGTTTGAGGGTGACATTCCCTCCTGTCGTCATCGGATAATCCACTCTCGCGCCTGCGAGAAGCTGTTCGATTGTGAGGATCTGTATTCGTGGATAGCGGCCCCAGGCCGAATTATAGAAACCCGCACTAGCTGCCTCGGTGCGCATGGGCTTCGTGGCTGACTCCAACGTCAACAGAACGCCGATGTCGGCCGACTCTCGTCTTACAACGTCGCTTAACTCGCGTACATCACGTACCCCGACATGGCCGGATTTCACGGAGAAGATGATCTGCTTCGTTTTTCCTTTTTTCCCGCGTTCATCATGAAAGAACAGGCGGCCATCAATTCCCCTGTCAGGCCCGCGTTTTTCGTCTGCCGGACGCGCACCAACAAAGCCCAATGCCCACCACTGAAACTGGAACCGATCCTGCTTCGCGAGTGCGACTGCATCGGGAAGCGAAACCGGCTCGCCGATAATCTGGAAGTCAGCCTCCCCACGATAAACGTCGCGTAGACGAGTCCTGATGAGGTTTATGGCGAGGTGGGTGATGTCTATCCCAACCCAAGCCCGTCCCAATCGTTGCGCTGCATCGATTGTGGTCCCGCAACCACAAAACGGATCAAGTACAACGTCACCAGCGTTCGTACTACTGCAGATGATGCGCTCTAATAATCCGACCGGCTTTTGCGTGGGATATCCCAGTCGCTCTGGATCGCCCCGCTTACCTAACCAGCGGACATCATCGTCTATAGGTGAGTCGGTTCCATACAGCGTCCCTTGCGTGTATGGCTGGTATGCCCAGACATCCTGCAGCTTCGCGCCGCGACTGTGGTGAATGTATTGGCGATATTCGGGTAAGCCATCGACCTCTGAAGGTGAAAGCAGGCCCTCGCGTTGAAGGAAATCTAACCGCTCATGCATGCCTAGATCTTTGAGCCCGAATTCATCAACAAGCGCGCTGGGAAACGCCCAGTGCCGTCCACGGGTAGTTGGATCGTAGCCTCGCCACTCGCTGCCGCTCGCACCATTTCGCGTTCCAGCGCCAGTAAGAGTCTGAGATCGATACCTCCCTCGTGCGTCCTCCTTGTTGAAGTAGGTGTCGACGTATCCCTTGAGATGAGGCCGGGTGAGGCTATTCCACTTATACCGTGCGGATTTTGTGTAGAAGTGGATAGTATCGTGCACCGGCCCAAACTTCTTTGCAGAATTATGCGATCCGGTCCGGCGCCAGACGATTTCGTTGCGGTAATGCATTGGCCCAAAAACAGCATCCAGCAGTAGTTTCAAATAGTGACCTGCCGTTGGATCACAGTGTAGGTACAAGCTTCCAGTTGGCTTTAGAACACGATGGAGCTCCACGAGTCTCGGCGCCATCATGGCCAGATATGCCATCATGTTGCTCTCGCCGACAAAGGTCCGGAAGGCTCGCATCACGAGGGCAACCGCCGTCGGTCCGCTCTCCACTAATTCTTCATAAGCGGAAGCTGATTCTGCATTCCATTCCCATGTATCCTCGAACGCTTTGATTTGGGCCGCTGCTCGGGCCCCATCTCTCTCGGCGAACAGGATATTGTAATCCTGATTACTATTGAACGGTGGATCAAGATAAACCAAATCCACGGATTCGGTAGGAACATGCCTTCTCAATACATCCAGATTATCGCCGTAGTAGAGCAGGTTTGCGCTCATTGGTTCTCGGCCTCGAAAGTAAGGAACGGATGGATTTTGGCATAGTAGTGCGTGAGAATGCATGAAAAAGCGCGAACTGTAAGCCGTCAAGGCTTACGACTATTCTTCGGGTTTCCTCAGCTTGGTTACGAACACCACATTTCAGCCGGTGACGCGTACGAGTGCCACTTTGAACAGGTGCCGATTGTCGCTCTCTCTTGCACCCACGCCGCGTATCCGTGGTGAGTGTTCGATACAGTAATAACGAGAACCGCCGCCCAGCCTGCTCCACTTTGTTTGTGCGCTGGTCGTCGCCGACGCGAAGGTGCTGGGCGCAACGTCCTCGGCACCTTCAGATCTCGATCCAGCCGGAACGTCGCACCTCCTGCTGAATTCACGGTCCAACCTCCCCCAAGAGATTTGAGGGAGGTGCAAGCGCAAGCGAGCGTAGGGGCGCTCGCCTGAGTCCGCCACGCGATGATAGCCACGTCGTCCCTCTCCCGCAGCCGAAATCCCCTTCCGAAAATCACCGCATCCCTGGGCAACTCCGCCCGGGGATTCGCGTTAGGGGGAGCGCCCCATCCGCCCGCGCGGCGACGGCGTGCATGGGCACTTGAAATCCGGAGAGGATGCTGATACTCTTCGCGCATGAAACACTTTCAAGATGAAACTATTGTGAGTGTGGCGCCGGAGCAGGTGATGGAGGCGGTGGTGCAGGTGGCCGCGCACGTCATGCGCGACTTTCGCGACGAGGTTCGCCGACTGCCCACCAACGGCCTCACGCTCACCCAGCTCAAGTCGCTGGCGTACCTCAAGTCCAGCGCGGGCGCGTCGCTCTCCGACGTGGCCGACTACGTGGGGCTGGGCGCGCCCACGCTCAGCAAGGTGATCGACGACCTGGTGCAGCAGGAGATGGTGCGCCGCGAGACGTCGGCCGAGGACCGGCGGCGGGTCACCCTGCACCTTACCCGGCGCGGCGGCACGGCCCTGCAGTCGGTGCGCGGGCCCGCCCTGGAGGCCCTGGCCCAGCGCCTGGCCACGCTCTCGGAAGACGAGCGCGCCGCCGTCGTGCGCGCCATGTCGCTGCTGGACCCGCTGTTTGACCGCGGCGGCACGGGCTGCGAGCGCGAGGAGGACGCATGAGCGCCGCGACCGCGACGCACCCGGCGCAGGCCGAGGCCGGCGTGCCGAACGTCAACAAGTGGGTCATCGCCGGCACGGTCATGCTGGGCACCATCATGGCCGTGCTGGACAGCAGCATCGTGAACGTGGCCCTGCCCGACATGACGGCGTCGCTGGGCAGCACGCTGGAGCAGAGCACGTGGATCATCGCGGGCTACATCCTGGCGAACGTCATCGTCATGCCCATCCTGGGGCTGCTCACGGCGCGCTTTGGCCGCAAGCGCTTCTATCTCTTCAGCGTGGCGCTCTTCACCCTGGCGTCGGCCCTGTGCGGCATGGCGGGCACGCTGGGGACCATGGTGGCCGCGCGCGTGCTGCAGGGCGTGGGCGGCGGCGTGCTCATCACCCTGGCCCAGGCCGTCATCCGCGAGACGTTTCCGCCGGAAGAGCAGGGGACGGCCATGGGGCTGTACGGCATGGGCGTGGTGCTGGCGCCGGCCATCGGCCCCACGCTGGGCGGGTGGATCACGGACAACTGGAGCTGGCCGT
>NZ_DASURI010000258.1:0-16189 GCF_036280135.1 Longimicrobium sp. | reverse complement strand
GTACGTGACGGACCGCGCCGCGTACCTGGCCGATACGCGCGCCATTGGCCGGGCGTGGCGCGAGAGCTTTGGCCGCCACTATCCCGCGATGACGCTGGTCGTCGTCGCGGGCCTGCTGGAGGAGCGCGCGAAGGTCGAGATCGAGGCCACCGCCGTCATCCCCGCCTGAAAAGAGGAAACTGCATTCTCACGCAGAGCCGCAGAGGCGCGGAGGAACTTCGTCACGCGATGAAGTACTCTGCGTCCTCCGCGGCTCTGCGTGAGAATGCAGTTCGCAGTTCCTCTCCCCGCCGCGAAGCCTTCCCAGGATGTAACCTGTTGTTTACATTGCAGTTAGGGGTATACGGTATACGCGCCCAGCGGATTCGCGGGGCCGCGTGTCGTATCTCCCGTAGCATGTGCAGCTTCTCCATCCAACACCCGTAGGAGCATGGCAACAATCAACCGCGTTTCGCTGGCCGCGGCGGGACTGCTCGCGCTGGGCGCCTGCGCCCCGTCCGGGCAGTCGGAGTCCGCCTCCGCGCCGTCGCCGGCGATGGCGCTGGGCATCGACACCACCGCCTTCGACCGCAGCGTTCGTCCCCAGGACGACTTCTTTGCGTTCGTCAACGGCGGGTGGATGCAGCGCACCCAGATCCCCGCCGACCGCACGAGCATCGGCAGCTTCCTGGACCTGCGCGACGAGTCCCAGGCCGCGCTTCGCTCCATCATCGACTCCGTCTCCGCCGCGCAGAACGCGCCCGGCAGCAACGGGCAAAAGGTGGGCGACATGTACCGCAGCTTCATGGACACGGCGCGCATCGAGCAGCTGGGCATCACGCCCCTGCGCGCCGATATGCAGCGCATCGCCGCCGTCACGGGACGCGAGCAGTACCCGGAGCTCTTTGCCGCCATGCGCCGCATCGGCGTGAGCACGCCGTTCAGCTTTGGCGTGGGGCAGGACCAGGGCAACTCGTCGCGCTACGTGGTGAGCGTAAGCCAGTCGGGGCTGGGCCTTCCCGACCGCGACCTGTACCTGGTGGACAACGAGCGCAACAACACCGTTCGCCAGGGCTACGTCACGTATTTGGAGAACCTGCTGCGCCTGTCCGGCACGCCCGACGCCGCCGGCGCCGCGCGCCGCGTGATGGCGTTCGAGACGGAGATCGCGCGCATCCAGTGGGACCGCGTGCGCAACCGCGACCGCAACGCCACGTACAACCCGGCGTCCATCGCCGACCTGCAGGCGCGCACCCCCGGCTTTCGCTGGGCCACCTACCTGTCCAACGCCGGCCTGAACGGCGTGGACAGCGTGATCGTCCGCCAGCCGGAGTACCTCAACGCCGTGGACGCGCTGCTGGCCGCCACGCCCGTGGAGACCGTCAAGACGTACCTCACGTCGCGCCTGCTGGACGGCGCCGCCGCGTACCTGGGCCGCGACTTTCGCGATGCGCGCTTCGCGTTCCGCAGCCGCATCCTGAGCGGACAGGAGCAGGAGCGCCCCCGCTGGCAGCTGGGCGTGGGCGCGGTGGAAGGCGCCCTGGGCGAGGCCGTGGGCGAGCTGTACGTGGCCCGCACCTTCTCGCCCGAGAGCAAGGCGCGCATGCAGCAGCTGGTGGCCAACCTGCTCGTGGCGTACCGCCAGGCCATCGACGAGCTGGAGTGGATGAGCCCCGCCACCAAGGCCGAGGCCCAGGCCAAGCTGGCCAGCTTCACGGTCAAGATCGGCTACCCGGACGAGTGGAAGGACTACTCGGGGCTGGAGATCCGCGCCGACGACCTGCTGGGCAACATGCGCCGCTCCACGGCGTGGGAGTACGCCGACATGATCGGCCGGCTGGGCAAGCCCGTGGACCGCACGGAGTGGGGGATGACCCCGCAGACGGTGAACGCGTACTACAACCCGGTGAACAACGAGATCGTGTTCCCCGCGGCCATCCTGCAGCCCCCGTTCTTTGACCTGTCGGCCGACGACGCCGTGAACTACGGGGCCATCGGCTCCGTGATCGGGCACGAGATCAGCCACGGCTTCGACGACCAGGGCCGCAAGAGCGACGGCCAGGGCAACCTGCGCGACTGGTGGACGGCCCAGGACGCCACCGCGTTCGAGCAGCGCGCCACCATGCTGGCCAACCAGTACAGCGCGTTCGAGCCCATTCCCGGCGCCCGCGTCAACGGCCGCCTCACGCTGGGCGAGAACATCGGCGACGTGTCGGGCGTGGCCATCGCGTACCGCGCGTACCACAACTCGCTGCAGGGCCGGCAGGCGCCCCGCATCGGCGGGTTCACGGGCGACCAGCGCTTCTTCCTGGGCTACGCGCAGGTGTGGCGCAGCATGGCCCGCGAGCAGGCGCTTCGCCAGCAGCTGCTCACGGACAGCCACTCGCCGGGGATGTACCGCACCAACGGCGTGCTGGCCAACCTGCCCGCGTTCTACGAGGCGTTCAACGTGCGCCCCGGCGACCGCATGTACCTGGCGCCCGAGCAGCGCGTGAAGATCTGGTAACGGCGCCCTTCGGCGGATGATGGATGGAGGTAACAAAGCCCCGGCCCGCGTTCGCGCGGGCCGGGGCTTTCGCTTGTCCAGGAATGGGCGGATGTGGATCAGCGAGGCCGGGTCATCGTCCCCGCGACGCGCTCCGTCTGCACCACCGTGCCTCCCGCCGCCACCTGCGTGCTCTCCGGTTCCTTGAAGTACACCACCTGCTGCATGACGCCCGTCTGCGGGTTGCCGCCCAGCGCCACGTACCACTCCGGCCCCGCCGTCATGCTGATGCCGGACGGAGCGCCCTGGGCAAACGCCGGCAGCTGCGTCAGCTCCGCCGCGAAGCGGCGATGCGCCTGGAAGTACGCGCGCTGCGCGTCGAACAGGTCGTTCAGGTCCTTGTTGACGGCGTCGAACCGGGCCACGTCGGCCGAATCCTGCTCCGCGGGCCCCATGATCGTGCGGCCGATGACGAGCTCGCGCGGGGCGGCGGTCTGCTGCGCGAAGGCGGCCTCCGGCCGGCCGGCGATGGCGAGCAGCCCGGCGACGAGCGCGGCGGCGTGGATGCGGGAGATGCGCATGCGTTCCTTGTGCGAAGGGGAGGGGATGCGTCGGGGAGGAGGCAGGAGAGTACGTCCGCAAACGCAATGCGGCAAGTGGACGCTGCTCCGTGTCCGCGTGCGTTCTCGGAAACGCGATCGGGGCGGCTCCCCTGCCGGAGCCGCCCCGATCTATGTCCGTCGATCCCCCGCGTCAGCCGACGGCGCGGTGCCTGAACTCGGCGCGCATCCCGTCCGGACTCTGGATGCCGACCACCTCGGGCGCGTCGGCGCGAATGGAAGCGATGACGTCCGGAGAGGTCCAGCGTCGCACCCATTCGCGCGCGTCGAGCATCCGCTGGAGTGCGTTCTCCTCGTCGAGGTCTGAGCGCTTGGCGGACGTCGTCCTCAGCCGACGGCGCGGCGCCTGGGTGCGTCGCGCATGAGCTCGGGCTTCATGATCCCCAGGAACTCCGGGGCATCGGCCGGATACTCGTTCGCCATGGCCTCGTCCGAAAAATAGCGCTGGCGGACCCGCTCACGTGCAGCGTACATGCGCTGGAGCGCCTCCGCCGTCGCGTCGTTGACGTTATCCGGGATGACGAAAAGATCGCTGTTCATCACAAACTCCGATCCGAAGGAAGTCGCATCGCCAAATATCGAACAACACCTTCCCGATATGCAAGCGTAAAGCCCAGGCCGCGGTACCAGTGCTCCAGTGCCGGAGCGGGATTTTCCAGGCGCACCTCCGGAAGTGCCAGGGCATCCGCATAGACTTCGGCTGCCGAAAGTGCGATCCGGGCCACGTGTCCTTTCAAGGGATGACCCTGTGGTCGCGCTTCTATGATGCGGATGGTCAGGTGGCTGTGCCCTCGCGGGACAGTGCCGATCAGCAAGCCGCATAGAAGCGACTCGTGCCAGAGGGCACAATGGAAGTTCCGCTGCTCCTGGCGCCCAAGCCGATGCCAGATACGTATCCAGTCCATGCCGCCGTAGCCCGACCAGTGGTGCCCCTCCCAGGTGCTCGACCATGCGCGGAGTGCGGTTGAATCGATCTCCGTCAGGCGCACCGGGACGGGCGGAATGCGCGCGGCGGCATCCTGCTCGGCGAACTGGAGCGCATACTTGCGGAGGAGCGCGTAGTCGGGGCGGGACACGGCCGGCGATGGTGTAGATCCGGAGTGGGTCCGCTCCGGGGAGCGGCTGGCGGCAGCGCCGAACACAATGGACGCTGAATATAGCACATATTGGACAATCCAGAAGGGACCATCCGTAATGCGCCAGCGGTGAATTAGTCGGCGGCGTGGAGGGTGCCGCCCGGGGTGGAGGCGGGGTCCGGCGACCCGGCGTCGGCGGGGGGCTCGGCGGGGAGGATGAGGGTAAAGGTGCTGCCGCGGCCGGGGGCGCTGTCCATCTCCACGCTGCCCCCCAGCATCCGCGCGTACTGGCCCGACAGGTACAGGCCCAGCCCCGTGCCCCCGTGCGGCCGCGCGAAGCCGGAGTGCAGCTGCTCGAAGGGGCGAAAGACGCGCTCCTGGTCCTCGGCCGCGATGCCGGGGCCCGTGTCGATCACGGACAGCGCCACGCCGCCGTCCCGGGGCCGCACGCGGATGCGTACCTCGCCCTCGTCGGTGAACTTGACCGCGTTTCCCGCCAGATTAATGAGGACCTGCCGCACCTTGTCGGGGTCCGTGCGGACGAGGGGGTGCGGCTCCCATTCCTCCAGGGTAAAGGCGAGCGACTTTTCCGTCGCCAGAGGCTCGATGACGGCGGCCACCTCGGCGCCCAGCGCGCACACGTCCACCGTCTCCACGTGCACCTCGGCGCGGCCGGCCTCCAGGCGCGAAAAGCTCAGCACCTCCTCGATGAGCCCGCGCAGGTGGCGCGACGCGGCGTCGATGCGGCCCAGCGACTGGCGCTGCTCGGCCGTGAGGGGGCCGTGGATCTCCATCTCCAGGATCTGCAGGTGCCCCAGCACGGCGTTGAGTGGGGTGCGCAGCTCGTGGCTCATGGTAGCGATGAACTCCGCGCGGGCCCGCGCCGCTGCCTGCGCGGCCTCCAGCAGCTGCGCGTTGCGCAGGGCCACGGCCGCGTGGTCGGCGAACGCCGCCAGCAGCCGCGCGTCCTCGGGCCCGAACGGCGCGTCGCACCGCGTGGCGGCCAGCACGCCCAGCGTCTCGTCGCCCACGCGCAGGGGCACGGCGGCCGCGTGCTCGCCGTCGTCCACGATGGCGGCGCGGCCCTGGCGCAGGGGCGACCGCAGCAGCTCTCCCTCCACGGGGAGCACCGTGCCCACGGCGTCGGGCGTGACGCCGGAGGTGGCCACCACCTCCAGCCCCTCCCGGGCCTCGCGCAGCAGCAGCACGCGGCAGGCGTCGGCGCCCACGATGCCGCACGCCTCGCGGGCCACGATCTCCAGCGTGTCCTCCAGCCCCTGCACGGTGGACACCGTCCGCGCCACGAGGCGGATGGACTCGCTCTCCCGCGCGCGGCGGCGCTCCGCCTCCACCAGGTGCGCGTTCTCCACGGCCACGGCGGCGTGGCGCGACAGGCGCTCCAGCAGCCGCAGGTCCGACTCGGTGAACGGGTACGCGCCCCGCAGCCGGGCGGCCAGCAGTGTTCCCAGGGCGCCGGAGCGGCCCAGCAGGGGGGCGCAGATGACGGAGCCCGCCTCCGTCAATCCGCCCGACACGCGGGCCACGCGCGGGTCCGACATCACGTCCTGCAGCAGCACCGCCTCGCCGTTGCCGGCCACCCAGCCCAGCAGCGACGCCTCCACGGGCAGCTCCAGCCCCGCCACCTCCGCCATCATCCCCAGCGAGTGCTCGGACAGGTGCAGCAGCCGCCCGCCAGGCGCCACCAGGGCGATGGCGCAGCCGTCGGCCTCCACCAAGCGGGCGGCGGCGTCCGTCACGCGGCGCAGCACCTCGTCCGTCTCCAGGGTGCCGGCCAGCGTCCGCGCGATCTCGCCCAGCTCCTCCAGCTCTTCCGTGCGCCCGGCCAGCGCCTCGGCCATGTTGTCGAAGTCGCGGGCCAGCTGCGCCACCTCGGCGGGGACGGCGCGCGTCAGGGGCCCCACGCGCGCGCCGCGCTGCCCCGCCGCCAGCGCGGTGGCCGTGGCCCGCATGCGCAGCAGGGGGCGCGCGAGCACGGCGCTGAGCACGTCGCTCACGGCCAGGGCCACGAGCGTGACGGCGATGAGCAGCGACAGCAGCCGCACGTACGACTCCGCCACGAACGCCTGCACGGCCGAGACGGGCTGCTCCACCCACACCCACCACCCCAGGGAGGGGATGCGCGCCCGCCCGGCCATCACCCGCGCGGCCTCCTGGCCCGACGCCGTGCGCGCGCCGCCCGGCTGGTAGATCACCGTGGCGGCGTCCCCCGCGGCCGTGACGGCCAGGAACGCGGCGGAATCCGCCACGGAGCGGGGCGCCTCGCCGGGGCGGTAGCGCAGGCCGCTGTCGTACAGCAGGCGGCCGCCCGCGTCGGCCACGCGCATCCGCGCGTCGGCGCCGGGGGCGGGCTGCGGGGCGGGAAAGGCATCCAGGTCCAGCGCGCCCAGGACGTACCCCGCCATGGTGTCGGCGCGGAGGATGGGGTGCGCCACGACGATGAGCGGCTTTTCATCCACCGAGCCCTGGAACACGTCGCTGATGACCGTCTGCCGCGTGTCGCGCAACCGCCGGACGTAGTCGCGCCCGCTGAAGTCCAGGCCGATGAGCGACTGCCCCGACGCGCCGCGCTCCGGGTGGAACGCCACCGTCCGCCCCCGCGCGTTGGCGGCGTACACGTTGGCGAAGCCGGGAAACTGCTGGTGCGCCGAGGCCACTTGCCGCTGCAGCGACGCGGGGTCCAGGTCGCCGGAGCGCTCGGCGCCCACGGCCACGGCGCGGATCTCCTGCTCGTGCAGGCGAACGTACTGCTCCAGCCGCGCCGCGTGCGCCTGGGCGAACAGGTGCAGCCGCTCGCGGGTGCCCTGGACGCTGCGGTCCCACTCGCGCCGCCCCGTCCACACGCCGAAGCCCAGCGCGGGCACCGTGGCCGCCAGCGCCACGACGACGGCCAGCGCGGCACGCACGGGCGGGCGGCCGGGAACGCCGAGCAGGCGGCGGACGCTGGGCACCAGCAGCAGCGTCTCCACGGCCAGGGCGCAGATGAGCCCGTTGAACGGCTGCTTGAGAAAGAGGACGGCGGCCGTGTGGCCCCGCACGCCCAGGAACACCCAGTAGGTCAGGAAGAGGATGGGAAGCCCCAGCGCGGCCCAGTACGCCAGGTCCGCCACGAGCGGACGGCGGTCGCGGCGGCGCACCAGGTGCCCCACCGCCAGCGCCTCGAGCGTCGAGATGATCCAGGCGTACGGGTGGCCCCAGAGAAAGAGGGTGGGCGCGGAGGCGATGCCGGCCGCCAGCGCGCCCTGCCAGGGGCCCAGCGCCGCGGCGGCCAGCAGGTACGCCGCGCCGCCGAACACCAGGTCGGTGCCCGGCGAAAGCGGCACGGGCTGCAGGTTCAGCAGCAGCCCGGCGGCGCCCAGCAGCACGGCCGCCACCCAGCGGTGGCGGGTGGGGAACGGAGCCTGGTCAGCCTGCACGCGTTCCGCCCGTCAGTCGCGCAGGGCGAACCACGCGATGACGGTGGACACGGCCAGTCCCGCCGCGATCCCGCCCAGGAAGCTGTCGCTGGAATGCGGCAGCGGCGCCAGGGCCGTCTGCTGCAGGACGACGAGCAGCGCGGCGACGGCCGTCAGCGCCAGGATCAGCTTGAAGCGCGGGTGCAGCCCCGCGCGTTCCGCGGAGGGGGAGATTCGAGTCATGACCGGATCCTGCGTCTGGTTCGTTGCACCGTAGGGCGAGCCGGTGGGACTGAGCCAATCGCATGCCATGACAGGCGGATGCCTATCCGCCCAGCAGTACCAGCAGCACGGTGATGATCCCGGCGACGAACCCGATCAGGGCGAAGTGGGTCCAGCGGGGCTTCTGCGGATCGCGGTCTTGCATGGGAACGGAAGGAGAGAGGAAGAAGGGGTCGATCCCCGGGTCACCTCCCGGCCGGAGCGGCTGAAGCCGCCGCAACGACAGCGGAAAGCCTCGCAAACTGCGCGAGGCTTCCACTGCGCGGACGCCGCCTTGGGCACGTCGGCCGACCTTTGCCGGGGCAGTCCGCGCAGGCGGACTTCGTGCCTTTCCAGCGGCGAATTCATTCGCTCCGGCTGGGGGGCGGCCGTCATCACCAGATTACGTCGGACCGGATCGGATCCGTCCGCGACGAGCATCAGCCTCGTCGGCGGAGGCACGCGATCCAGCGCCTACCCCGCCAACGCGTCCAGCAGCTTGCCGTGGATGCCGCCGAACCCGCCGTTGCTCATCACCAGCACCACCTCGCCGCCGCTGAGCTCCGGCGTGAGCCGCGCGACGATGTCGTCGGGAGCGGGGATGAAGTCGGCCGTCTTGCCCTCGCCGCGCCACGCGTCCACCAGCTCGTGCGGGTTGAGCGCCGTCTGCGCCGTGTAGCGCTCGGGGTGAAACAGGCCGGCCAGCACCACGCGGTCCGCCGCCGCGAACGCGCGCTGGTAGTCCACCTGGAATTCCTTGCGCTGCGCCGTGTAGCTGCGCGGCTCGAACACGGCCACGATGGGCCGCCCCGGGTAGCGCTGGCGCACGGCCTCGATGGTCTCGCGCACGGCCGTGGGGTGGTGCGCGAAATCATCGATCACCGTCACGCCGCGCACCTCGCCGCGCACCTCCATGCGCCGCTTGACGCTGGCGAACGTCCGCAGCCCCTCCAGCACCCCCGCCCGATCCGCGCCAACGGCCTCCGCCGCCGCGATCACGGCCAGGCAGTTGCGCACGTTGAACGCGCCCGTCAGCGGCGTCTGCACCTCGCCCCACACCTGGCCGTCGTGCAGGGCCGTAAAGCGCGTGCCCTGCTCGCCGAACGACACGTCGCGCGCGGACCAGCGCGGGTGCTCGCCTTCGGTCGCGGACTCGTCGCCGTACGCGAACGACTCGATGGGGGCGAACGACCTGGGCGCCAGTTCACGGGTGATGGGCGAGTCCCATCCGGCGATCAGCGTCCCGTTGCGGGGCACGAGGTTGATGAAGCGCGCGAAGGCAAAGCGGTACGCCTCCTCGTCGCGGTAGATGTCGGCGTGGTCGAACTCGATGTTGTTGACGATGGCCGTGACGGGCAGGTAGTGCCACATCTTGGGCCCCTTGTCGAAGTACGCCGTGTCGTACTCGTCGCTCTCGATGACGAAGTAGTCCGAGTCCGTCAGGCGGTTGCTGCGGCCAAAGTTCTCGGCGATGCCGCCGATGAGGAACGACGGGTTGAGCCCCGCGCTCTCCAGGATCCAGGCGAGCAGCGAGGTCGTCGTCGTCTTGCCGTGCGTGCCGGCCACGGCCAGGACGTGGCGGCCCCGCAGGAACTCGTCCTTGATGACGACGGCGGCGGCGGTGTAGAACATCCGCCGCTCCAGCACGGCCTCCAGCTCGGGGTTGCCGCGGGAGATGGCGTTGCCCACGACGACGATGTCGGGGTTCACGTCCAGGTTGGCGGGCGCGTATCCCTCGGCGTACTCGATGCCCATCTCGCGGAGCTGCGAGGCCATGGGCTCGTACACGTTCTCGTCCGAGCCCGTGACGCGGTGGCCGGCGGCGCGCAGCAGCCCCGCGAGCGACGCCATGGCCGTCCCGCCCACGCCGATCAGGTGGTAGTGCCTGGGATTGGCGGACTGGACGGGGTGATGGCGGGTCCCGGACGTTGGCTGCGGCATGCACTCTCCTTGCGCGGTGAAAAGTAGGCGCGGGGGATTGCCAGAGGCGTGCCGCAGGCGGCGGGCACGCGTCGCGCAGGGTAGATTGATGCAATGCGCCCCGCGCGGCAACGCCCGTGCGCGCCTGAATCCCGATTTCACCGACGCCGACGGACGGATGTCTGACGAAACCACGGTCCTGCAGATCAACGACTCGCTCTGGATTCCCCGCGCGGAACTCACCTACCGCGCCACGCGCTCCGGCGGGCCGGGCGGGCAGCACGTCAACACGTCGTCCAGCCGCGTGGAGCTGGCGTGGGACGTGGACGGCTCGCCCAGCGTGACGGACGAGCAGCGCGCGCTCATCCGGAGCAAGCTGGCCAACCGCATCAACAGCGAGGGGGTGCTGCTGCTGGCCAGCAGCGAGCAGCGCAGCCAGCACCAGAACAAGGAGAGCGTGACGGCGCGCTTCGCCACGCTCCTCGCGCAGTCGCTGGTCGTCCCCAAGGCGCGCAAGAAGACCAAGCCTTCGCGCGCGTCCAAGGAGGCGCGCCTGCAGCAAAAGAAGCAGCGCTCCGAGACCAAGCGCATGCGCGGCGGGATTCGGGGGGACGAGTAGGGGGCGGACGGGGACGGGCACCGACCCACGCCGCGCCCCAGCCTGAGCGGCACGCACCCAGCCTGAGCGGCTAAAGCCGCCGCTACGACAGCGGAAAGCCCTGTCTCGCGCCGACGCGCTCTGCGAACAGGGCTTCAACCGCCAACGTGGGCCGCCGCCCGGCGATGTGGCGGCGTCCCTGGCAGGGTGGCGGCGGTGCAGTCCGCGCAGGCGGACTTCGCGAATTTCCAGCGGCGAATTCATTCGCTCTGGACGGCGCGGAGACCGCCGTGGTGCACGCACGACGGCGCGCGGCAGGAGCCGTCTGTGGATCCAGGGGTGCGGCGCGCCCCAGCCTGAGCGGGTAAACCCGCCGCTGGGACAGCGGAAAGCCCTGTCTCGCGCCGACGCGCTCTGCGACAGGGCTTCAACGGCTCCGGAGGCGGAATTCGTGCGTGGGCGCGGCGTTCCGGCCACGCGAACCGCGCCTCCGGTGCACCCCGACGGCCCTCGGATGAACGGTCGGCGAAGGCCGACATCACGTTTTCGGAGCCGCGATTTCAATCGCCGGGGCTGGAACTCGGCCTTCGCGCGCATCGGCCCGCCCGCGCACGGGCCCACTTTCGCACTCACGCACTCACGCACTCACGCACTTTCGCACTTTCGCACTTGTCTTCGATGTCAACCTGGCAGGCGCTGGACGAACGGTTCGTCTGGCATCCATACACGCAGCACGGAATCGCACCGCGTGCCACGCCCATCGTCCGGGGCGAGGGCGCGTACCTGGTGGACGCGGACGGCAATCGTCTGCTGGACGCCATCTCGTCGTGGTGGGTGAACCTCCACGGCCACGCGCACCCCGAGATCGCCGACGCCATCGCGCAGCAGGCGCGCTCGCTGGAGCAGGTGATCTTCGCCGGCTTCACGCATGAGCCCGCGGCGCGCCTGGCGGCGGAGCTGGTCGAGGTGCTCCCCGACGGGCTGGAGCGCATCTTCTTTTCCGATGACGGCTCCACGGCGGTTGAGGTCGCCATCAAGATCGCGATCCAGTCGTGGCGCAACCGAGGAGAGCGCCGAACCCTCATTGCCGCGCTGGACAACGCGTACCACGGCGACACCTTCGGCGCCATGAGCGCCAGCGCGCCCAGCGTCTTCACGGAGGCGTTCGGCGACCACCTGTTCCAGGTCGCGCGCCTGCCGGACCCCATCGAGGGCGATCCACTGGACGCGCTGGACCGGTTGATCGAGACGCGCGGCGGTGAGCTGGCAGCCGTCATCGTCGAGCCGCTTCTGCTGGCGGCGGGCGGGATGCGGATGTACGGCGAGGACGTGCTGCGCGGCATCCGCGAACGCACGCGCGCGGCCGGCATCCCCCTCATCGCCGACGAGGTGGCGACGGGCTTTGGGCGCACGGGGCCGATGTTCGCCTGTGACCGGGCGGGCGTGGCGCCGGACCTGGTGTGCATGAGCAAGGGCGTCACGGGCGGATTCCTCCCCCTTGGCGTCACCGCGGCGACGGCGGAGCTGTTCGAGACGTTCCGCAGCCCGGACCGCGCGCTCACCTTTTTTCACGGCCACTCCTTCACGGGCAACCCGCTGGCGTGCGCGGCCGCGCGCACGTCGCTGCGGCTGCTGCTGGATCCCGCATGCGCGAAGGCGCGGGTGGCGATCGAGGCCGCGCACGAGGACGGGCTGGCGCGCGTGGCGTCGCATCCCATGGTTACGCGGCCGCGGCTGCTGGGGACCATCGCCGCGTTCGACCTGGAGGCCGGGGAGGGCTATCTTGCCCCCGTGGGCCGCGAGCTGGCGGCGTTCGCGCGCGGCGAGGGCGTGCTGCTGCGGCCGCTGGGCAACGTGGTCTACCTGATTCCCCCGTACTGCGTTACGCCGGACGAGATCGGCGGCGTGTACGGCGTCATCGAACGATTTTTGGAGACACGATGATCCGGCTTGGGATCACGGGGACGGATACCGCCGTCGGCAAGACGTTCATCTCCACGGTGCTGCTTACGCTGCTGCGGCGGCGGGGGCTGTCCGTGGCGGCCATGAAACCCGTGGAGACGGGCGTAAAGGCCGAGGACCCGGCCAGCGACGCCATGCGCATTCGCGAGGCCGCCGGCGCGGTGGACCCCATCGAGCGCGTTCGTCCGCTGCTGCTGGCGGAGCCGCTGGCACCGTGGGTGGCGCTCAACCGCTCCGGCGGCACGGTGGACCTGGGCATGCTGGATGCGACCTATCGGCAGCTGTCGGAGGGGCGCGATGCCATCCTGGTGGAGGGCGCGGGCGGGCTGCTGGTGCCCATCACGCGCGACCTGGCGTACGATGGGCTGTTCGTGGGATGGGGGCTG
Source organism: Longimicrobium sp. (assembly GCF_036280135.1). Lineage (GTDB taxonomy): Bacteria > Gemmatimonadota > Gemmatimonadetes > Longimicrobiales > Longimicrobiaceae > Longimicrobium. The sequence goes on along the minus strand of NZ_DASURI010000258.1, from coordinate 3,489 downwards.
GACCTGGTGATCGTGGCCGGCAACCGCCTGGGCGCCCTGAACCACACGCTGCTCACGGTTCGCGCCGCGCACGATGCCGGCCTGCGCGTGCGGGGCGTGGTGCTGAACACGGTGGGTCCCGACGCGCGCGGCATCGCGGAGAGCACTAACCTGGAGGCGCTGGCGGAGCTGCTGAATCCCGTGCCGGTGCTGCCCTTCCCCTGGATTCGCCGCGACCGCACGCTGGACTACGCGGCCGACGTGGCGGAGGAGGCGGGCTTCGGCGTGCTGCTGGCGGATCGCGTGGCGCCGATGCCGGTGGTTTGAGGGACGGCAGGGAATAGGGAATAGGGAATAGGGAATAGCGGGCGAACGACGGGAGCGAGCATGGTCGCCGGCTTCCAGCCTGAGCGGGTGAACCCGCCGCTGGGACAGCGGAAAGCCCTGTCTCACGCCGACGCGCTCTGCGAACAGGGCTTCAACCGTCAACACGGGCCGCCACCCGGTGGGGAGGCGTGCCCGCGGGACAGCGCGATGCCCGCCTCCGTGCACCCATGACGGCGCGCGGCAGGAGCCGTCGGCGAAGGCCGACATCACGTTTTCGGAGCCGCGACTTCAGTCGCCGGGGCTGGGAGGCGGCTCCAAGCGCCACCCTCGAGCCGCTGCAGTTCAACCTCCCCCAGGGGTTTTGGGGGAGGTGGGCGAGTTTTACGAGCCCGGTGGGGGCGCCGCGACCTGCGCCTCCGCGCTCGATGCCCCCTCCCGGCGCGAACCGCCGTTCGCACTTCCGCACTTCCGCACTTTCGCACTCCCGCACCTGCCGTCCCCCGTGGTCCGGCGCTTGCGCCGGGCGCTGCGCACGCCCGGACCCGTCACCAGGACTCCATGAGCCCGCTTCTCAACCGCGCCAAGAGCAAGGACGCCGACACCCCGCCGCAGTTTCCCGTGCGCGCGGGCGGCATCGACGTGGGATCCAACGCCATCCGCTTCCTGGCCGCCGAGTTCACCTCGCCCACGGACTACCGCGTGCTGGCCGAGACCCGCGCGCCCGTGCGCCTGGGCCACGAGGTGTTCCTCTCCGGCAAGCTGGCCCGCGAGACCATGGAAGCCGCCGTGGAGGCCATCGCCGGCTTTCGGCTGCAGATGCACGAGCTTGGCATCGAGCACTACCGCGCCGTGGCTACCAGCGCCACCCGCGAAAGCCGCAACGGCGAGGAATTCGTAGGCCGCGTGCGGCGCGAGACGGGCATCGACCTGGAGGTCATCACCGGGACCGAAGAGGCGCGGCTGGTCTACGAGGCCGTGCGCGCGGCTGTGCCGTTCGGCAAGCGAAAGTGGCTCCTCGTGGACCTGGGCGGCGGCAGCGTGGAGGTGTCGCTCGTGGACGCGACCGACATCCTGTGGAGCGAGTCGCACACCATGGGCTCCGTGCGGTTGCTGGAGGAGCTGGCCGGCAGCAGCGAGGACCCCGGCCGGTTCCAGCGGCTGCTGGAGGAGTACGCGGCCACGCTGCGCATTCCCGTCATCGCCAAGCAGTGGAACCCCGCCGGGCTGGCGGCCACGGGCGGCAACATCGAGGCGCTGGCCCGGCTCATCGGCGCGGAGCCGGGGCGCGGGCGCGTGGCCCGCATCCCGCTCAAGGAGCTGCGCAACGCCATCGCCAAGCTCTCCAGCCTGTCGTACCGCCAGCGCGTGGAGCAGCTGGGGCTGCGCGAGGACCGCGCGGACGTCATCCTCCCCGCCGCCATGGTGTACGAGCGGGTGGCGTCGCTCGTGGGGGTGGACGAGATCCTGGTGCCCGCCGTGGGCCTCAAGGACGGCGTGCTGGTGGACCTGGTGGACGACCTCACGACCCACGAGGCGCACGAGGTCCGCAAGGAAAAGCAGGCCCTGGCCGGCGCCATCGCCCTGGGGCAGCGCTACCAGTTCGAGCAGGACCACGCGGAACACGTGGCGCGCATGGCCGGGTCGCTCTTCGACCAGCTGCAAAAGGTGCACAAGCTGGATGCGGCCGATCGGCGGATGCTGCTGGCCGCATCCATCCTGCACGACATCGGCATCTTCATCGGCCACAAGAAGCACCACAAGCACTCGCTGTACATCATCTCGCAGAGCGAGGTGCCCGAGTTCACGCAGCGGGAGATCGACATCATCGCCAACGTGGCGCGCTACCACCGCAAGGGCGTGCCCGCCGTGCACCACGAGACGTTCACGCGCCTGGCGTCGGAAGACCGCGAGCGCGTGGTCAAGCTCGCCTCCCTGCTGCGCCTGGCCGACGCGCTGGACCGCGAGCACCTGCAGAACGTGCGCACCGTCAGGGCGAGCGCCGGCAAGGGCAGGCTGACGCTGGAGGTGGATGCCGACGGCGACCTTCTGCTGGAAAAGTGGGCCCTGCGCCGAAAAGGCGGCCTGTTCACCGACACCTTCGGGCTGGAGGTGGAGATCGCGGGGGATGGGAAGGGGGAGTAGGCGGGGCCCTGGCCGGAGCGGGTAAACCCGCCGCTGGGAAAGCCATAAGCCCTGTCTTGCGCCGACGCGCTCTGCAAACAGGGCTTCAACCACGCAAAAGGCCGCCCCGGTGCACCGGGGCGGCCTTTTCCGGGGCAGTCCGCGCAGGCGGACTTCGCGGTTTTCCAGCGGCGAATTCATTCGCTCCGGCTGGGGGACGGCCTTTTCCGGATCCTATCATACCGGATCCGGAAAAGAGTTGTTTTCTTGAGGGGCCCTCCCGAACTCGAAGGCACTGGATGCGTGCGGCCCCGAAGGATCTTCCCGCCCGAGCAGGGACCCCGTCCAGAGGCGAAGACCCTGCCCCCGCAAAGGAGATCCTTCGGTCGCGCCCACAGACTGGTGAGCAGGCCGCGTCTTCGCGGGCGCTCCCTCAGGAAATCAATTCGATGGCCATTGTTTTTGCGGATTCGGTATCAGATCCGCAACGACCTTATCCGCCGCGGCCGGGGTCCGCCGCGTCCCCGATCCGCATCGACATCAACTCCGAATCCCAGGACACGCCGTCGTCGCGGTAGGCATCCGGCTGCACGCCGTACGGGACGAAGCCGAACGCGAGGTACAGCGCGCGTGCCGCCGCGTTGGTCGTCTCCACGCCCAGCTCCAGCCGGTCCAGGCCCTCCACCGTCCGCGCGTGGTCCACGATGGCCCGCAGCAGCGCGCCGCCCACGCCCCGGCCGCGCGCTTCCGGCGCCACGTACATCCCCCACACGCCGCCCCGGTGCCGTCCCTTGCGGTTGCGCGGCCGCCGCATCCCCGCCACGCCCACAAGCACGTCGCCGTCGAACGCGCCAAAGACGACGTCGTCGCCCTCCGCGCGCAGCGCCAGGTGCGCGGCCACGTCGTCCAGGGGCCGGTCCGCCTCCTCCTCGTACGTGGAGCCGAACGCGGACGGCGACTCGCGCAGGCCGCGCAGCCGCAGCGCCTGGAACGCGGCCGCGTCCCCCGCCTCCAGCATCCGCAGCGTCACCGGTATTCCAGCTCCGCGCGCGTCCACACCTC
>NZ_DASURI010000257.1:0-8082 GCF_036280135.1 Longimicrobium sp. | reverse complement strand
AATCCAGCCCGCGCACTTGGCCCCGCTGCCGGACGGGACTGTCACTGAACGAACACCTCACTACGCGTACAAACCGTGAGGGCGAGGTGCATTTAGTTGGCACAGATGGGGGGAGAGGGCCCCCCGTCGCGCAGCGACGGGCCTCGTCCCGATCCAGACCCGTGCCGTTCCGCGCATCGCCCCGTTCGAAGTCTACACCCTCTCCCGCGCCGTTTGCGGGAGAGGGTGCGAGCGACAGCGAGCGGGTGAGGGCCCCGCGCCCCGTAAGGGTCGCGGGGGCGTTCGTGTGTCTGCATCACACGAACCGGCAGCCCCGCGCATCCGCCCTTCTTCGGACGCGCGGCCCGCGGTGAATGCGCCCTGGCAAGAGTTTTGACAGACCCCAGCGCGCCTGCTGTCCCGAACACCAGACGGGGAGAACCACCTTGTTGATCACTGCGCGACGCACGGCCCTGCTGGCCGTGCTCTTCATGGCCGCATGCGCCCCCGTGGGCGAGCCCATCGTGGCGCCCCTGCCGCAGGGCGCGGCGCTGGACACGGCCGGGCGCCCGTACGTGCGGACGGCGGACCCCACGGACGACTACGCGGCCGCCCTGCGCGGCGGTACCCGCAGCGCCACCGGCGCGCCCGGCGCGGCGTACTGGCAGCAGCGCGTGCGCTACGACATCCAGGCGGAGCTGGACCCGCAGGAGCGCCGCATCACCGGCACGGAGCGCATCGTCTACCGCAACAACGCGCCGCGCGAGCTGCCGCAGGTGATCTTCAACCTGTACCAGAACCTGTTCGCCGAGAACCTGCGCGGCCGCAACAACCCGCTCAACACGGGCGGCCTGAACCTCACCTCGTTCTCCGTGAACGGGCAGACGCTGGGCTCGCTCACCCAGGCGCAGTACGAGGCCAACCAGCGCGAGAACCGCTTTACCCCCGGCTACATCACCACGGGGACGCTGGCCCGCGTGCTGCTGCCGCGCCCCATCGCCAGCGGCGACAGCGTGGTGTTCGAGATCGCGTGGAACTTTCGCGTGCCGCCCGAGACCGCGCCCCGCACCGGCTTCGAGGACGCCCTGGGCGCACGCGTGTTCCAGGTGGCGCAGTGGTATCCGCAGATCGCCGTCTTCGACGACGTGGCGGGCTACGACGTGACGCCGTACAGCGGCCAGGGCGAGTTCTACCTGGAGTACGGCGACTTCGACGTGGCGCTCACCCTGCCCGCCGGGTGGACGGTGGGCGCCACGGGCGAGCTCACCAACCCCGACATCCTGCGCCCCGAGATCCGCCAGCGGCTGCAGCAGGCCATGGCGTCGGACGGCAGCTCGGTCTCCATCCTGGGCGCCAACGACCTCACGGGCACGGGCGCCACGGGCGCCGGCGAGAACGGCCGCGTGACCTGGCGCTTTGCCGCACGCAACGTGCGCGACTTTGCCTGGGCCACCAGCAACCGCTACCGCTGGGACGCGCGCCTGGCGCAGATCCCCGGCGACCGCGGCGGCACGCGGCCCGTGCTGGTGCACTCGCTGTATCGCACCGGCGCGCCCCACTGGGAGGAGTCGGCCCTGTTTGGCGACCACGCGATGGAGTTCCTGAGCCGCACGCTGGTGCCGTACGCGTATCCGCAGATCACCGTGTCCGAGGGCCCCATCTACGGCATGGAGTACCCCATGCTGGTGTTCATCGGGCGGCCCACGGACCGGCTGGAGCTGTACGAGGTGATCGCGCACGAGATCGGGCACGAGTGGCACCCCATGATGGTGGGCCAGGACGAGGCCGCGTTCGCGTGGATGGACGAGGGCTTTACCACCTACAACGAGTCGCGCGCCGTGGAGGCCTTCTTCCCCGAGCACGACCCGTGGGAGGAGCCGCGCGAGAACTACCTGTCCATCGCGGGCAACAAGGGCGAGGCGCCCCTGATGCGCAACATCGAGCTGGTGTTCGGCCCGGCGAACGTGGTGTCGGCCTACCTCAAGCCGGGCACGCTGCTGCGCTCGCTGCAGCGCACGCTGGGCGACTCGGTGTTCTTCGAGGGGATGCGCACCTTCGAGCGCGAGTGGATGTTCAAGCACCCGTACCCGTGGGACTTCTTCAACACCATGGAGCGGGTGTCGGGGCGCGACCTGGACTGGTTCTGGTTCCCCTTCTGGTACCGCACGGTCACGCTGGACCACGAGCTGGCCAACGTGACGCCGTCCGCCGGCGGCGTGCAGGTGACGGTGCGCGACATCGGCCAGGCGCCGGCGCCGGCGGAGATCGTGGTCACCACGGCGGACGGGCGGACGACCACGCAGGTCATCCCCATCGAGCGCTGGCTCAGCCCGTCCACGCGCTCCGTGACGGTCACCATCCCCGTGTCCGGCACCGTCACGCGGGTGGAGATCGATCCCGAGCAGTACTACCCGGATGCCAACCGCCGCAACAACGTGTGGACGGCGCGGTGAACGGCAGTGCGTGAGTGCGCGAGTGCGTTGGTGCTGACGCGGAAGGGGCCCGGCGATGCGCCGGGCCCTTTCTCGTTGCGTGCTGCAATCGACGTCCCCGCCGGCTCAGCAGGTTATGTAGCAGCAGGTGCCATCCGGGCTGGGAGCGCTGGCCTCGCACGTGATCTCGCGCGTGGGCCGCGGGCACGTGTTGGTGTTGCCGCCACAGCCCGCGTAGCACGTGGCAGGCTCACAGCTGCCGGGGTAGCTCAGGTCCCCTTCCTCGCACGTGAGGATGGGCTCGGACGCGTTTCCGTGCACCGTGCCGCGCGGCGTGGGCGTCTCCATGGTCTCGAAGGACTGCACCGTCAGGGAATCGACGTTCAGCGACAGCTTCTTCATGGGAACCTCCAGGGTGGGGAGAAAGAGCCATTCCAGTCCGCGGAGTTGCGGAGTATGGCCCGAAAGACCAATGTCGCGACCGCCCGTTGTCCGCTCCTGATTGGGATCTTGAAGACGCCAGCGCCAGGAACGCGAGGTTCCGGATCGGCCGATCCCCGCTGCTCCGCTTGCGTCCAGCCAGGGCGCTGTGGGATTAACTCTCGCGGAGGACCCCGGAAAGAGCCAGCGAATGGGGGTAGTTTCGTCTGACTACGGGGTGGAAGGTATCCTCCGCGGGGTAACGAAGCGTGCGTGGACCGGCAAATCGCGCCACCGGACCCGCACTCCCGCACTCCCGCACTCCCGCACTCCCGCACTCCCGCACTCCCGCACTCCCGCACTCCCGCACTCCCGCACTCCCGCACTCCCGCACTCCCGCACTCCCGCACTCCCGCGCTCCCCGCCGTCCAGGGCCCGAACCTTGCCGCGCCGGTCGGTAGCGCGCATGTTCGCGCACTCGTGCAGGCAATCCGCAGAAAAACTGGACCGGGCAGGGACATGTCGATCGTACGATTCCGCCTGATGGCGGCGGGCTCGCTCGCGCTGCTGCTTGCCGCGTGCGGCGGCGAGACGGGCGGGGGAGACAAGGGCGCGGCGGGCGGCGACAGCGCCGCCGCCGCGGCCAGGGGCGACAGCGCGGGCGGGGCGCCCAAGGCGGCGGCCGCCGTGCCCTCGCCGCGTGACGGGGCGCCGCCCATCATCCGCGGGCTGTACATCAACGCGTACAAGGCGGGGAGCGGCACGCACCGCAAGCGGCTGATCGAGATCGCCGACCAGACGGAGATCAACGCCTTCGTGGTCGACATGAAGGACGAGCGCGGGCTGCACTACGTGAGCAACCTGCAGATGCAGAACGACCTCACGGCGGACGACGAGATCACCATCCGCAACCCGCGCGCGTTCGTCGACACGATGAAGGCGCACAACATCTACCTCATCGCGCGCATCGTCGTCTTCAAGGATCCCATCCTGTCCAAGGCGCAGCCGGACTGGTCCGTGCGCAACCCCAGCGGTGGCCTGTGGGTGGACAAGGCCGGCAACACCTGGGTGAGCCCCTGGGACGAGCGGGTGTGGGACTACAACCTCGACATCGCCGAAGAGGTGGCGCGGCTGGGCTTCAACGAGATCCAGTTCGACTACGTGCGCTTTGCCGAGCCGTACCGCTCGCTGCCCAACCAGGTGCACCCGCGGGCCCGCGGCGACCGCACGGACGCCATCGCGGCCTTCCTGAACGAGGCCAAGCGCCGCCTGCACCCCCTGGGCGTGACGGTGACGGCGGACGTGTTCGGCCTGTCGCCCAACGAGGGCAGTGACGTGGGCATCGGCCAGCAGTGGGAGACCATCAGCGCCATCGCCGACCACATCCTGCCCATGATGTACCCGTCGCACTACTTTCCCACGCACCTGCCCGGCGTGTCCAAGCCGGACCTGATGCCGTACGAGGTGCTGTTCAAGTCGGCGGGGATGGCGGCGTGGCGCAGCCAGCAGCTGCAGCAGGCGGGGGTGCGGCCCGCGCGCATCATGCCGTGGCTGCAGGCGTTCAACGCGCCGTGGCTGGGCCGCAACCACCAGACGTACGGCCCGCAGCAGATCCGCGACCAGAAGCGCGGCGTATACGACGTGGGGCTGGACGACTGGGTGCTGTGGCACCCGGGCAGCAACTACGAGCACATCGTGGCGGGGCTGGAGACGGGCGAGGCGCAGTCGCACAAGAAGAGCGGCTACACGCCCCCCGCGGACGTGATGTCGTGGCTGCGGCGCTTCGAGGCCGAGGGCATGCGCACCGCGCGCGAGAAGGCCGCGCAGCAGGCCCGCGGCGACGTGACGGACCCAGCCGCCGCGCAGGCGGCCAAGACGGGCCGCGTGGAGCCGGGCGCGGACTCGTCGCGCGTGCAGCCGGGCCGCAACGCCCCCGCCGAGGCCGCGCCCCGGGCGACCGGTACGCCCGCCGCCGGTGGCCAGACGAACCCCAGCAACCCCGCGCAGAACCGGACGCCGTGACGGAAGTGCGTGAGTGCGTGAGTGCGTGAGTGCGTTAGTGCGGGAGTAGGATCGAGCCCCCGCGGCCTCTGTGCCGCGGGGGCTCGGTTCGCCAGGGTCGGTCCGGCCGGTCCCGACGAAACGAGCAAATGATGCCGATTACGGGTCCGATCCGGTAAGGCCGTCTCCCAGCCGGAGCGAATGAATTCGCCGCTGGAAAGGCACGAAGTCCGCCTGCGCGGACTGCCCCAGCGGGGGAGACGCTATGTGCACTGGGGCAGACTTCGATGGCTCGAACGCGCCCGGTGTGCACAACGATGGCGTGCGGCAGGAGCTGTCGGCGAAGGCCTACATCGCGCAGTCGGAGCCGCGAATTCATTCGCCGGGGCTGGGGCGCCGCGATGCGGATTCAGATCCGCAACGGGTACAATTCGCCGCTGGAGTTCGCGACCTCCGCCTGCGCTGTGTGCGCGGACTGCACCGTGGCCGTCCTGTCGGTGATGCACGCCTCGCGCGAACCCGCATTCGCGGCCGGGCGGCGGCGTGCGTTGGCGGTTGAAGCCCTGTTCGCAGAGCGCGTCGGCGCGAGACAGGGCTTTCCGCTGTCCCAGCGGCGGATTCATCCGCTCAGGCTGGAGCGCGGCTATCATGGACGAAGCCCTCGTCCGGCATCCTGCCAGGCGAGGGCTTCGCGTATCTATCCATTCCTTCCGTCGCGTCCGTTTGACGCCGGCTACTGGCCCAGGTCGAAGTCGGAATCGGACTCGGAGGCGGGCGGAAAGGGCTGATGGTCCTCCATCCGCCGGCCGGTGCCGGGAATGATGCCGCCGGTCGGGTCGCTCTGCTCGCTGCGGTCGTCGGGCGACGGCGGCGCGGGCATGTCGGCCAGGGGGCCCAGCAGCTCGCGTACGGCGTCCTGATCGGTGGCCATGGGACTCATCCCTCCCGGAGTGTCGGTGATGCGTATGCTGCCCGGGGGCGACGGATCGCAAGGTGCGAGTGGCCGCGCGGCGGGTTCCACATCCTGGAAAAGCAAACACCGCGCCGAACGTCCCGGCGCGGTGTCACAGCAGTCACGAAAGGCCCGGTGCGGCTTACTGGCCCAGGGGCGTAAAGGTCATCCCGTTGCCCGGGCGCACGGCGTCGGCCACGCGGTCGTGCACCGTGCGGCGAAGCGCCTGCATGCGGTTGGGGCCGTCCTCGTACGTGCGGTTGGCCAGCAGCACCACCCAGGTGCCCCGCTCCGGGTCGATCCAGATGGAGGTGCCCGTAAAGCCCGTGTGGCCAAACGAGCTGCTGCTTACCCGCGCGCCCGCCGCGCCCGTGCCCGGCGCGCCCGGCGTGTCCCAGCCCAGGGCGCGGGTGCCCGTGCCCGGCTGGCGCTGCGTAAAGGCGCGGATGGTGGCCGCGCGCAGCACCCGCACGCCGTCCAGCTCGCCGCCGTTGGCCAGCATGGCGGCGAAGCGGGCCATGTCGTGCGCCGTGCTGAACAGCCCCGCGTTGCCCGCGATGCCGCCCAGCCGCCGGCTGATGGGGTCGTGCACGCGGCCCCGGTACGCCAGGCCCAGGTTGCGCGACGTGCCGGCGCAGCGCAGGCACCCCTCGCCCATCACGTACGACGTGCTCGTCATCCCCAGGGGCTGAAAGACGCGGCGGTCCAGCAGCCGGTACAGGGGCTCGCCCGCGGCCCGCTCCGCCGCCGCAAAGAGGATGACGAAGCCCACGTCGCTGTACTCCACCGCCATCCCCGGCCGGTGCTCCAGGGGCACGCGCATCAGCCGCAGCAGGCCTTCCTCGGGGGTGGCACCGTACACGTCGGCGCCGGCGGGGAGGCCGGAGGTGTGGGTGAGCAGGTGGCGGATGGTGACGCGCTCCTTGCCGCTGCCCATGAACTCCGGCAGGTACGCCTGGACGGGGTCGTCCAGCGACATCCTGCCGTCTTCCACCAGCAGCATCACGGCCGTGGTGGTGCCCACCACCTTGCTGAGCGACGCCAGGTCGTAGACGGTGCGGTCGGGGTCCACGGCGCCCTCGCCGGCGCCCGTGCGGCCCAGCCCCTCTTCCATGACCACCTGGCCCCAGCGGCCCACGGCCAGGGACGCGCCCGGAAAGGAGCCGCGGTTGATCTCGTCCCACACGGCCTCTTCGGCGCGGGACAGGCCCGCGCGGCTGAGCCCCGCGGCGTCGGCGGAGGCGAGCTCGTGCCGCGGCAGGGTGGCGGAGGGATCGGGATCGACGGGAGCGGCATGCGCAAATGCCAGCAGCCCCATCAGGGCGGGCACGTACATATGGACCTGCGTTGCCGGGGTGAAAAATGCCTGCGAGCGGAGCGGGATTTCACTTTAAGTGCCGCTCGCATCCATGTCAATAACCGTGACTTAGGCGTGTCGCTTGAACACGATTCGATTCAGGAACGCCAGACATCGTGCGGTTTGCAAGGGCGTTCCGGGCGCACAAACGGCGGCGGATGGATGTCCCGACATTGACTCAAAGCCGGGATAAGACGATGTGCTGAAAGAAGATGCGGGATGATCCGACGGTGCTGCGGACGGGCTCTGTACGGCGCTGTGCCAGGGAAGGGTGGCAATCGCCGGGCCGCACCGCGGGAGCAGATGGCCTGGATGCGGCGCAACTGCACGGCATCTGGCCAGTGGACGCGTCCTCAAACATCGCATGATCGGGGTCCGTCTACAACCCGTCGCGGCCCCCGGAGTTCCCTCCCCGGATCGTCCTCTCCCGCGCGTCCCACGACGGGAACGGCGCCGATGTGCATAACTCAATGTATTGCATCGTGATAGAGAAATTTCGCGATCGGTGGCCGGGAATCGGGCGTCTCGGCGTGGAGCCGGCGCTCCGATTCGCACCCGAGATTCACGATCTGGCGCAAGTTATTGCAGTACAACGCAATAAACCGGACGTGCGCGCGTGCTCCGGCGATTCTCATCCCCGGCGCGGATTCTTCTCGCCGCGATTGTCATCCCGAGGGGCCCTCAGGGTCCTTGTCCAGGTCGGCCCCCAGGATCTTGTTTGGGAAACGAGAGGCCGGCACCGCGAATGGGAGCTGACCTCACGCTTCGCACACGATCCTTCGTCGCCGCCATGGTCCTTGCCGCGGTCAGGATCACGCGGCGGCTCCTCAGGATGACGCTGTTGGGCGGTGGTGTTCGCAGGCGGGGGGCACTGACCTGGTGAGGGTCCACGAAGCGCGAGCCGGCACCGCGAATGGGAGCTGACCTCACGCTTCGCACAC
>NZ_DASURI010000256.1:0-2011 GCF_036280135.1 Longimicrobium sp. | reverse complement strand
TGCCGGGCACGGCGGACGTGCCCGCGCGCGCGATGGTGCTTCCGCTCCGGGCGCGCGAGCGGGTGCTGGGCGCCATCACCTTCGCGCGGGGTGCGGGGGGCTACGACCCGGACGAGGCGGCGCTGGCGGAGGAGCTGGCGCGGCGGGCGGCCCTGGCCGTGGAGGACGCGCACCTGCGCGACGAGGTGGAGCGGGCGCGCCGGGCCCGGGCGGACTTCGTGGGCACCATCTCGCACGAGTTCCGCACCCCGCTGATGACGGTGGTCGCTTTCGCGCACCTGCTGGACGACGGCATTCCCGTCGCCCTCCCGGAGCCGGCGCGGGAGCACGTGGGCCGCATCCTGGGGGCGGCGGGTCACCTGGACCGGCTGGTGGAGGCGTCGCTGGGCTTTCGCCGGGCGGAGTCCGGATGGGACGCGCCGCGTCGGACGCGGGTGGACCTGGCCGCCCTGGCCCGTGAGACCGCGGGGATGATGGAGCCGCTGGCCCGGCAAAAGGGCTTGGCGTTCGACGTGGAGCTGGGCGACGGGCCGCTGTGGGCGGAGACGGACCCCGACAAGGTGCGGCAGATCCTCTTCAGCCTGCTGGACAACGCCGTGAAGTTCACGGACGCCGGGGGCGTGCGGCTGGCGCTGCGGGGCGAGGCGGACCGGACGGTGCTGGAGGTGCGGGACACGGGGATCGGGATGGACCCGGACGACCTGGAGCAGGCGTTCGATCCCTTCTGGCGCGCGGCGCCGGAGGCCCCGGAGCGCGGACCCGGCATTGGGCTGGGGCTTCCGCTGGCGCGGCGGCTGGCGTGGATGCTGGGGGGCGACGTGTCCGCCGAGAGCCGGCCCGGCCAGGGCACCGTCCTGCGGGCGGAGATCCCGGCGGGCTGATCCGGCGTCGAGCCTGATTCGGGTCCGCGCGAAGGGTGAGCGCCCCCCTCCCCGGCCCTCCCCCGCAAACGGCGCGGGGGAGGGAGAACGGCAATCCCGTGTCTAAGCCGGACGCGGGTGCCGTTGCAGGCTGTTCCCCGTAACGATCCCGGCAGGCTGATCCGGCATCGAGCGTTGATTCGGGTCCGCGCGAAGGGTGAGCGCCCCCCTCCCCGGCCCTCCCCCGCAAACGGCGCGGGGGAGGGAGAACGGCAATCCCGCGCCGAAGCCGGAGGCGGGTGCCGTGGCAGGCTATTCCCTATTCCCTATTCCCTATTCCCTATTCCCTGTTCCCTGTTCCCTGTTCCCTATTCCCTCGCCGGGCAGCAGGTGCACGGAAAACGTGCTCCCCGCGCCCACCACGCTGCGCACCGTGACGTCGCCGCCCATGGCGCGGGCCAGCTCGCGGCTGATGGCCAGGCCCAGCCCGGTCCCCTGCCGGGTGCGCGTCAGGTCCGGGTCCACCTGCACGAAAGGCTCGAAGATGCTCGCCAGCTTTTCCGGCGGCACGCCCACGCCCGTGTCGTGCACCCGCACGCGCACCTCGCCGTCCTCCTCCATCCAGTCCAGCGATACCTGCCCGCCGGGCGACGTGAACTTGACCGCGTTGGACAGCAGGTTCAGCAGCACCTGCTCCAGCTTCTCGGCGTCCGCGCGCACCCGCACGGCGTCGTCGCCCCGCGCGGGGGCGAAGGAGATGCCGCGCGCGGCGGCCTGCGGTGCGATGAGCGCCTCCACCTCGTCCAGCACCTCGCCCAGCGCCACGTCGCGCAGCTCCAGCTCGATGCGCCCCGCCTCGAGCTTGGCAAAGTTCAGCACGTCGTTGATAAGGCCCAGCAGGTGCTGCTGCGCGCGCTTCACGCGGTCCAGGTCCGACTGCTGCTGCGTGGTCAGCGGCCCGCGCAGCTCCATCTGCAGCAGGTCCACGTACCCGCCGATGGCGTTGAGGGGCGTGCGCAGCTCGTGGCTCATGCTGGCCAGGAACTCGTCCTTGAGTCGTGTGGCGCGGGCCAGCTCGGCGTTCGCCTGCGCGAGGGCGGCGGTGCGCTCCTGCACCCGGTCCTCGAGTGCGCGGTTGAGCTCGCGCAGCC
>NZ_DASURI010000255.1:0-3432 GCF_036280135.1 Longimicrobium sp. | reverse complement strand
CCCGCTTCGCGGGGGAGGGGGAGAACCCATCCTCTACACGGGGCGGATTCCACGCGCTGAACCGTCCCCACGAAAAACCCCTCCCCCGAAGTTGGGGGAGGGGTCGACCGCCGTTGCGAGGAACGAGCAAAAAGGCGGGCGGGGGAGAGGGACCCGCGTCGCGCAGCGACGCGATCCCCCAGCCGATCACCATCCTCCCCCATCTTTCCCGTTCTGTCCCATCCCGATTCTGCCCCACCCCCTCCATCCCCATCCGCCCGCCCCGATCCGCCTCGCGCCGTTACCCGCCCGAGACGGCCCCCTGCTCCACCAGCTGCGAGATGGCCGTGGCGCGCACCGACTCCATCGCGTCGTCGCGGGTCACGGTCATCCGCAGGTCGTGCAGGCGGCCGTCGTGCAGGCGGTAGATCCACCCGTGCACGGCCACGTCCTGCCCCCGCGCCCACGCATCCTGCACCACCGTGGTCTGGCACACGCTGGCCGCCTGCTCGATCACGTTGAGCTCGCACAGGCGATCGGCGCGCTGCGTGGGGTCGTCGATGGGGGTCAGCAGGTCGATGTGCTTGTCGCGCACGTCCTGGACGTGGCGCAGCCAGTTGTCCGCCAGGCCCACCTTCTGGCCGTCCAGCGCCGCGCGCACGCCGCCGCAGCCGTAGTGGCCCACCACCATCACGTCGCGCACCTGCAGCACGTCCACGGCAAACTGCAGCACGGACAGGCAGTTGAGGTCCGTGTGCACCACCACGTTGGCGATGTTGCGGTGCACGAACAGCTCGCCCGGCAGCAGGTCCACGATCTCGTTGGCGGGCACGCGGCTGTCGGAGCAGCCGATCCACAGGTGCTGGGGCCGCTGCTGGCCCACCAACCGCTCGAAGAACGCGGGATCGCGCTCCGTCATCCGGGCGGACCACGCACGGTTGTTGTCGAACAGGTGCTTCAGCAGGCGCATCTCAGCTTCTCCTGGTTTCCCGATCCGCCGCGACGCCGATCATCCACTCCCAATGCTTCCCGCGGCGGCCCCGAAAAGAAGGCCGCGCCCCCGCTCGCGCAATGGCGGGCGAGGGGCGGCCCGAAATCCGACGAGCGAAAGCGACGCAGTTGCAGGCTGTCTCCTGTAACCTGTCCCCCGCCGTCCGCGGTTACCGCTCCGCGAACGCCGCGGCCGCCTCCGCGTCCTCCCGCGAGCGCCCCGCGAACGCGAAGTACGAAACGCACGCCATGGCAAAGATCGCCGCAAGCATGAGCTTGATCTCACGCGGCAGCTGCGACGGCGAGATGAAGCCCTCGATGAGCCCCGCGATCAGCAGCATGACGGCCGTGCCGCCGATGAGCGACACCGCCTCGCGCCCGCGCGTGACCAGCGCGTCGCGCCGGCGCATCCTCCCGGGCAGCACCAGCGCCGAGCCCATCCACAGCCCCGCCCCGCCCGCGATGCAGATGGCCGTGATCTCGATCACCCCGTGCCCCAGCACGAACGTCCACAGGTGCAGGCTTTGCCCCTCGTTGGCGAACGCGCCGGCCACGGAGCCCAGCAGCAGGCCGTTCATCACCAGCGTGTACACCGTCCCCAGGCCCGCCAGGATGCCCCCCGCGAAGGCCAGGAAGGTGACCTGCACGTTGTTGGCGACCAGGCTGGTGGCCATGGCGGGCATGAACACCTCCGGCATCTCCACGTAGCCCTCGCCGCGCGCCTCCTTCTCCGCGGCGTCCTCGGCACGGTCCAGCAGCACGGGGGGAAGGATCTCGCGCGCCATGTCCGGCGAGGTGCGCAGGGCGGCAAACGAGAGGATGGCGGGCAGGTAGAACAGCGCCGACGAGAGCGCGACCACCTTCCAGCGGCGCCGCACCAGCGCGGCGAACCCGCCCGTGACAAAGGCCCACAGGCGGCGCCACGAGCGCGTGGGCGGGCGGTAGAGCAGGTTGTGCCCCAGCCCCACCATCCGCTCCATGGTGTACAGCAGCTCCGGCGAGCCGCCGTACGTGCGCGCCCGCGCCAAGTCCGCCGCCATCTCGCGGTACAGGGCCGCGAAGCGCGACACCTTGGCCTCGCCCAACTGGTCCAGGCCCTTGGAACGGGCCTCGTCCAGCAGCTTCTGGTACTCGTCCCACTGGGCGCGCTGGCGGCGGACGAGCACCGTGGCCTGCGCCGTCCCCGAGCGGCCACCGGCGCCGGCCGCCTGCCGGCGCGCCAGCTCCTCGTCGTGCACGGCGGCCAGAAAGGTGTCGGGGCTCACCTGCCAGCGCCGCGCGTCTTCGGGAAAGTGGCGCTCCACGCGGGCCAGCAGCTTGCGCGACAGCTCCGCGCGCACGGGGCCCTCCAGCGCGGCGCGGCGGGCGGCGTACATCTGCACGGCCGCGAACTCCTCGTCCGTCATCCGGGGCGGGCCCAGGGGCGCGGCCTGCGTGCGCGCGGCCTCCTCGGGGATGGGCTGCCCCGTGCGGTCGCGCACCACCACCGTGCCCGCCACCAGGTCGCCGATGCGCTTGGTCTGCGGGTGCAGCATCATCGACAGCCCGCCGATGGCCCACGAGGGGATCGGCTGAAAGTCGATGAACACGCGCAGGAGGTTGCGCACGGCCGCCCCGCGCACCGTCACGGGAAAGCCGCCGTCGTGCACCACGCGAATGCCCATCCACTTCTTGCCGGGCGTCTGTCCGTCGCGCAGGCCCTCGAAGAAGACGAAGTAGCCCCACACGAGGACAAAGCTGGCGAAGATGGTGATGCCCAGCCCCAGCCCCGTGACGGGGTTCTCCATGCCGAACAGGGCCGCCAGTGCCACCAGGCCCAGCCAGATGCCCAGCTGCGCCAGGATGATGAGCAGCCAGTCCAGCAGCATGGCGGTAAAGCGTGAACCCAGGTCCGCGAGCTCGTAGCCGATGGCGACGTGCTCGGGGGTCTCGACGTCCACCTGCCGGTCGGCGAGCAGGTGCCCGGCCGTTGCGTGGGCCATGATCGGGGTCGTGCGGATGAGCGGGGAATGCGCAGCGGAGAGGCGGGTGCCTGCGGATAATGTAGCCAACCGTGCGCCCCGTGGCGAGCGGGGGCGGATACGGGCGAAAAGCGGATGACGGACGGCGGATCGGCGGGAAGTAAGGACGGGATGCGAACGGGGATCGAGACGGGCAGGTCGCACACGGGCAGATCGCACACGGGCAGATGGCGCACGGGCAGATCGCACACGGGCAGATGGCGCAGAAGGAGATCGCGTCGCTGCGCGACGCGGGGCCCTCTCCCCGCCGGCCTTTTTGCTCGTTCCTCGCAACGGCCGGCGACCCCTCCCCCAACTTCGGGGGAGGGGTGGCGAGAGGTCGGGCTCAGCGCGCGGAACTCGACCGGTGCACGGGCTGGGTTCTCCTCTCTCCGCGAGGAACGAGCGGGGAGAGGCCGGGAGAGGGGCGGGTTGCTGTCGGCGCGAGCCGTCCGAATGCCCG
>NZ_DASURI010000254.1:0-5441 GCF_036280135.1 Longimicrobium sp. | reverse complement strand
CGGACCGTTGATCGAGCACGGAGGCGGAGTGTCTCTCGCCCGCGGAGGGCCCTCCTCCCCCGCCCCCTCCCCCCGCTCCGCGGGGGGAGGGGGAGAACTGCGCTCGGGCATCCGGACGGCTCGTGCCGGGAGCGGGATCGCCCCTCTCCCGGCCTCTCCCCGCTCGTTCCTCGCGGAGAGAGGAGAACCCAGCCTTTGCACCGGCTCGCCTCCCACGCGCTGAACCGGCCCCACGAAAAACCCCTCCCCCGAAGTTGGGGGAGGGGTCGACCGCCGTTGCGAGGAACGAGCAAAAAGGCGGTCGGGGGAGAGGGCCCCCCGTCGCGCAGCGACGGGGTGATTTCAGGTGGATGCCGGATTCTCGCCGGCCATCCTCCGCATCCGCCTCACCGCCTCCCGCCCGTCACCCCTCCGCCGGCCACTGTCGCAGCTCGGGCGGGCCGCCATCCGCCGGGAGCACCACGTAGTCGAAGGTGTTCAGCCAGTCGCCGGAGTTCACGTAAAAGCGGCCGGGCTCCACCTCCGTGATCCCCGCCAGGTGCGCGTGGCCGGCCAGGATGAGCTGGATGCCGGGATCGGCGCGCATCTGCTCCAGCGCCCACGCCTGGATGAACGCCGCGCGGCCCTTGGCGGCCTGGTCGCCCGTGTCGGCCTTGTGCTCGGTGCTGCTGGCCATGAGCGCGATGCGCCGTCCCCAGTCCGGGTGCAGCGCGCGGAACGCGCCCACCGTCACCGGGTTGCGGATGAGCTTCTTGAGCGCGCGGTACTTCAGGTCGCCGCGGCCCACGCCGTCGCCGTGCGCCACGAGGGTGCGCCGGCCGCCCAGCGTCATCTCCACGGGCCCGTCCAGCAGCTGGATGCCCACCTCGTCGCGCAGGAACGGCCCGGCCCACGCGTCGTGGTTGCCGCCCACGAACGCCACCGGCACGCCTGCCTCCACCACGTCCTTGAGCCGGGCGAGCACGCGGTAGTGCTCCGCCAGGATCACGTGGCGGTACTCGAACCAGAAGTCGAACAGGTCGCCGTTGATAAGCAGGAACGACGCGTGCGCCGCCACGTGGTCCAGGAACCGGCGAAACGCGCGCTCCGTGGCGGGCGGCACCGCGCCCAGGTGGATGTCGCTGCAGACGTAGACAGGCTTGCTCTCCATGGGGCGGGGAAGCTACCCGGCGCGGTTGGCTGAAACAAGCGGGCACGGCGGCCTGTAGACCGATCCAATCATCCGCCTCCCGAACGCTTCCAATCCTCCATGGTGATGATGTTCGGACGAGAATCGAACCAGCCCCCGTGGATGCGTGTCCACGGGGGCTCGTTGCTACTTCTTGGGAGAGTTGTTGCCCCTCCCGCCGCCGGACGGCTTGCCCGGATTCTTGCTCGGACCGTTCGGCGGAGGTGGCTTGTCTGCCATGATCGCATCTCCTGGATCCCTCGGTGTCGTTTCGTCTCGCGGGCCGGAGCGAGGGTGGATCCGGTCTGCGCGATGAAGGCCTAACGCCATCAACGGGAATGGATTACGCATCACGAGCTGACATGGTTTCGCGACGCGCGTCAGCGCATGCGCGCCAGGCGGGCGACGTACTCGCGGGTGTCCGGGTCGAACCAGGGGCCGTCGCCGGCGGCGGCGTTCTCCGCGGCGCGCTCGCGGCGGCGGGTGGCGGGGATCACGCAGTGCACGCGCGGATCGCTCAGGATCCACTTGAGCAGCGCCTGCGCCCACGTCGTCACGCCGAACGCGGCCAGCGGCTCCAGGTCGCGCGCGGGCGGCGCGTTGCGCGCGAGCGGACCCGTGTCCAGCGGCTGCATCACCATCACGCCCAGCCCCAGCTCCTCCGCCAGCGGCAGCACCTCGCGCTCCACGAGGCGGTCGGCGGCGTTGTACGGCACCTGCACCATCTGGAGGCGCCCCGTCCGCATCACCTCCATCAGCTGCGGAAAGGCGGAGTGCTGGTAGTGCGTGGCGCCGACGACGGAGACGGCGCCACGCGCGCGCAGGTCCTCCAGCAGGGGCAGGTGCTCGCGCCACGCGACCAGGTTGTGCACCTGGTAGACGTCCACGCGTCCGCCGTACCACTCCAGCGCACGCCGCGCCTGCTCGCGCCCCTCCGCCGCGGACGGCGTCCACACCTTGTCCGCCACGAGCACGCGACCACGGACGTCGCGGAGGGCGCCGCCGAGCACGGCCTCGGCCGCGCCGTACATGGGCGACGTGTCGAAGAGCGTGGTCCCCGCGGCGATGGCCGCGTGGACGACGGCGTGCCGGTCCGCCACGTCGGCGGTGCCGCGGACGTCCAGCGTCTGCCACGTCCCCATCCCCACGGCCGGCACCGTGAGCCCGCTGCGCCCGAACGCCCGCGTCTCCATCCGCCACCCTCCCCAATTCCGTGGATCCATCCGCATCTCCCGGCCTGACTCGAACCAGCGACCTGCGGCCTGGAAGGCCGTTGCTCCATCCGCCGAGCCATGCGGCATCTCCCTGCGGCACCCGTGCCATCCGCGCATCATCCGCCGCCGTTTGACTCCCCCTTCGCCGCCGGGTAGAATCGTCCACGCGCGAAAGCCCATCCGTGACTTTCGCACTTTCGCACTTTCGCACTTTCGCACTCCATGCCGTCCCCCGTCCCGCCCGACGACGCCCCGTCCTGCACCGTGGAGTTCCGCACGCGCTACGCGGAGACGGACCAGATGGGCATCATCCACCACGCCAACTACCTGGCGTGGTGCGAGATCGGGCGCACGGAGCTCATCCGGCGGCTGTACAAGCCGTATGCCCAGGTGGAGCGCGAGGACGGGGTGATGCTGGCCGTCACGGAGGTCAGCCTGCGCTATCACGCCAGCGCCCGCTACGACGACCTGGTGCGGGTGACGACGTGGATCGACGACCTGCGCTCGCGGGCCATGGGGTTCTCGTACCTCATCGAGCGGGTGGAGGACGACGGGAGCACCACGCGCCTGGTCTCCGCCCGCACGGGGCTCACCCCCATCGACCGCGACGGCCGCCTGCGCGCCATGCCCGCCCCCGTGATGGACGCCTTTCGCCGCACCGCCCTCGCCCCCGCGTGATGAACATGCACCTGCGCCTCGCCGCCGCCGCGCTCCTGCTGGCCGCCTGCGCCCCCGCCGCGCGCTCCGGCGCCGCCGCGCCGTCCAGCCCGACGGCGGCCCCCGCGCCGGACGCGGATCCCGTCACGGACGCCGGCCTGCTGCGCCTGGCGGACCGCCGCGAGTGGAACGAGCCGTACCTGCGCGCCGCCGCCGGCCAGCCCGCGCTGGCCCGCCGCGCCGCGTGGGTGATGGCCAACCTGCGCCGGTCCGAGGCGGTGCCGCTGCTCGTGCCCCTGCTGACGGGCGGGGACACGGCCACGGCGGCCATGGCGGCGTTCGCCCTGGGGCAGATCGGCGACTCCACGGCCGTGCCGCACCTGGTCCCGCTGGTGGACGTCGCCTCCATCGCCACCCGCCCCACGGTCGTCGGCGAGGCGGCCATGGCCCTGGGCAAGCTGCGGGGCCCCGGCGCCAAGGAGGCCGTGACGATGCTGCTGGCGGATGCGCCGGGCAGCGGGCCGGGCGTGCGCGAGGCCGTGGGGCAGGCGCTGCTGGGGATCTGGCGGCAGCCGCGCCCCCTGCCCGTGGAGGCCGTGGCGCCCTGGCTGGACTCGCAGGACGCCGAGATCCGCTGGCGGGCCGCGTACGCGCTGGCGCGGCGCGCGGAGCCGGCGGCCACCACGGCCCTGTTCCGCAACCAGCGCGACCCCGACGCCCTCGTGCGCTCGCTCGTGGCGCGCAGCCTGTCGGCCGCCATGGCCGACTCGTCGCGGGTGGGCGCGGACGCGGCGCAGGACGCCCTGTACCGGATGGTGACCCACGACACCTCCCTCGTCGTCCGCATCAACGCGCTGCGCTCCCTGGGCTCGTACCGCACGGAGCGCGCGCTGGTCATCCTGCGCGAGATGGTGGAGGGCGGCCGCGATCCGTACGAGGTGATCACGGCCATGGAGTCGCTGCAGCGGATGGGCACCTTTGCCGCGGCCGCCGCCCCCGTGCTGCAAGCGACCGCCCGCGACACCACGGCGCCCGTCTCCGTCCGGCAGACGGCCGTGGCGGCGCTGGGCGTCGTGGACCCGCCGGCCGCGCGGCGCGTCGTCGCCTCCCTCGCGGGCGCGGCGGACTGGCGCCTGCGCGCCTCGGCGGCCCGTGTGCTCGCGGCGGACTCGGGCGCGGCGGAGCACCTGGCGCGGCTGCTGGCGGACCCGGACGGGCGCGTGGGCGCCGCCGCGCTCGAAGCCGCCCTCGCGGCCGACACCACGGGGCTGAGCATCCGCGGCGCGCTCGTCCAGGGGCTCGCGCACCCGGACCCCATCCTGCGCGTGAACGCCCTGGGCGGCATCGCGCGGCTGCGCGACACGACGATGCTGGGCGCCGTGCTGGACGCGTACGATCGCGCGGGCGGCGACGAGATGAACGACGCGCGCCTGGCCGCCGTGGAGGCGCTGGGCGTGATGGCCGAGCGGGACCCGCGCACGGCGCGCGCGTTCTTTGCCCGCTTTTCCCGCGCGGACGACTACCTGGTCCGCCAGCGCGTCCACGCGCTCTTCGGCGACACCGTGCCGGGCGCGTGGGGCCCGCCGCTGCCCATCGAGACGGGGCTGGAGACGGCGGAGTACGCGCGCGTCGCCGCGGACGCCGCCGCGCACCGCCGTCCCCGGGCCGTCATCGAGACGAATCGCGGACGCATCGAGGTGGAATTGTTCGCGGACGACGCGCCCCTGACCGTGCGCAACTTCCTGTCGCTGGCGGAGCGCGGGTTCTTCGACGGGCAGGAGTGGCCGCGCGTGGTGCCCAACTTCGTCATCCAGGGCGGCGACCCCCGCGGGGACACTTCCGGCGGTCCGGGGTACAGCATCCGCGACGAGATCAACCGGCACACGTACCTGCGCGGTACGCTGGGGATGGCGCTCTCCGGCCCCGACACGGGGGGGAGCCAGTGGTTCATCACCCATTCGCCGCAGCCCCATCTGGATGGCACCTACACGGTGTTCGGCCGCGTGGTGCGGGGGATGGAGGCGGTGGACGACGTCCTGCCGGGAGACCGCATCATCCGCATCCGGGAGGTGAAGTGAGGTTCGTTCGATGGATGACGATGGCCGCCGTGGCGGCTCTTGCCGCCTGCGCGCCCGCGGCCCGCACGCAGACGCCGGCCCCCGCGCCCGCCCAGCCCGCCGCGCCGGCGGACCCGGCGGTGCTGGCCACGGAGACGGCGCGCGGCACGGTGCCCGCCTCCGCCCGGCAGCTCAACTTCGGCTGGCAGCTGGACGAGGCCGGCGCCGGGTTCCGCGGCCGTGGCGTGGCGCGGATGGTGGCGCCCAGCCGGTTCCGCCTGGACCTCTTCGGCCCGCGGGGCGAGACGTACCTGGCCGCCGCGCTCGTGGACGGCCAGGCGCGCG
>NZ_DASURI010000253.1:0-6613 GCF_036280135.1 Longimicrobium sp. | reverse complement strand
ACGACGCGGGGCCGGCGCAGAGAACGCCGGCCCCTCGTGCACACCGGATCTTCCGCGACAGGCTCAGCCCGCTGACCTCGGGCAGGCGAACACGCTGTCGACCCGCGCCGCCGCGGCCATCCGGCGCGTGTGCTCGGCCCGGTACGAGTGCAGCCTGGCCGCGGCACGGGCGGCCGCTGCCTCGTACGCGGCCGTGCCCCGGCGCCGCGCCTGCTCGAGCGTGTCCGCCTGCGCGCGCTGGAGCGCGGCCCACTCGGTCCGGCTGGCGTCCTGGACCCGGTCTGTCTCGCACGCGGGCTGGGCCGGGGGGTCGGACGGGAAGCTGCAGGCGGCGAGGAGCAGGACCGGGAGCAGGCGGTGGACGTCGCGCATGGGGAACGATCTCCAGGATGATGGTTATCTCGGCTGCCCCATCTTTTCTGAAAGGGGTGCGTCGGTGAGCGCGGCGAGAGCGCTGTGGATGGCTCCGGCCGCGCGCTGCACCGCGGCCTCCGCCGGATGGGCAGCGCCTGATCCGACGAACGCTTCCGCCTCGGCTGCCGCGCGCCGGAAGAGGGAAGCGAGGCGGGCGGTCCCGGATTCTTCCCGTGCCACCCGGCGTCGGACCGAAGCCCACGCGGCCAGCGCGGCTGCCGCATCCTCCGCCGGCGCGGCGAGGACCTTCGCGAAGCCCGGGTCCAGCGCCCAGCGCGGCGCGGCCGAGGACGGCGAGAGGCCGGTCCGCTCGGCCACGGCGCCGGCGCGGAGCAGCGTGCCGCGGAGCACCGCGCGTACGGACTCGCGGGTGTTCTCCGCGTACCAGCGGCGGCCCGGCGGATGGTAGCCGGGCGCGAGCGACGCGGCGGCCCACGCGAGCCGTTCCTCCGGCGTCTGGCGCACGGCTTGCGCGTCGGACATGCGCACTACCTGGGCGGGCCGGATCCACCGGCCGGTGCCCGCGACCGCGCCGGCGTACAGGAGGACGAAGACGGTGCGTCCCGCGATCGCGCCGCCCGGCGGGCGCATCCCGACGGCGGCGCAGGCCGCGGTAATCCTTTCCTCCAGCCAGGGAAGGGGGAGGAGCGGCGGCAAGGTGGTGGCCACGGGCCTGCTTCGGGGTGGACGTCGTGCGTGAAGGGGGACCGCCTATGGGGCGGGCGTGTTCTCGCCCACCAGGCGGGCGAGGATCTGCCGCACCTCCGCGACGAGGTCGGCGGGCTCCGCACGCCGGGCGCGTGGTTCGTGTACATCCGTCAGGAGCAGCGCGAACACCATGTCCTCGTCCCGTAGCTCGCCCACCTCGGCGGGCGCCGGTTCCGCCGCGACCAGCGCCCAGACGCGTCCTACCACGTCGCCGTGCACCTCCGCGGCTACGGCCAGCAGCCAGACCGGCCGGGCAAGCATCGCCCGCACGGCTGCCGCCCGGCCCGGCGCGACGGGTACGTTCCCGATCACCCGCGCGCCTGCCGAGACCTGCAGTGCGCCGTCGCCCCGGTCGCGGAGCGCAAGGGTGACGGGGTTCCTGCGGCGGACGGCAACGATCCGGTGATGCGGCGTCTGCATTGCGCGGAATGGCTGGGGACCAGTGGCTCGGGTGGTCCCCGCTGGTACCACGACCACGGGCCGCCGGTTTTGACGCCGCGCACGGCCGCGCTTTTCTGTGACGGGCCTGATCTCCAGCGCCGCGTAGCGTCCGTATACCGGACAGCGGGGGTGACGGCGGAGCGGTGGGTGGCGGGGTACCAGTGCGGGCGCGCGCGCATGCGCCCTCGCCGGATCCATGACCGCCGAGCCCCTGCGCCGGCTGATCAGGTGCACGTGCACACGACTCTCCCGCTCGCGGACCCACGTGTCCAGCACGTCCGGCTGGACTGCATCGACCCGTCCCCGTACCAGGTGCGGCTCGTCTTCCCGGAGGGCGAGATCGACGCCCTGGCCGACAGCATCCTCGCGACGGGACTGATCCATGAGCCGCGCGGGCGGCCGCACCCCACCCGCGCCGGGCGCGTGGAGCTGATGCCCGGCGAGATGCGCGTCCGGGCGCTGGAGCGGCTGGTGCAGCGCGGCCAGGCTGACGGCGTGCTGCAGCGCGATCAGGACGGGCAGTGGCTGGTGCCGGTGGTCCTGGCTGCTGCCGATGATGATCATGCCGAGCGGATGGTCGCCAGCGAGAACGCGGACCGCAGCGACCTCTCGCCCTGGGAGTGGGCGCGTGCGTACGCCGCGCGGCGGGAGCGCCGGCGCGAGCGCGGACTGGGTGCGGGAGTGCGGGACGTGGCGGGGAGCGCGGGCAGCGGGAAGAAGTTCCAGACGGTGGGCGAATACCTGCAGGTCGCCGACGCGCTCACGATGGAGGTGCTGCTGGCCGCCGGCGTTGTGAAGGAGGGACAGCCGGACCACGCGCGGCTCGCGAGACTCCCGCTTGCCGCACTCCGGCGCGTGGCGCGCGCGGCGGGGGCGTCGGCGACTGCGGCCGCCGAGCGCCTGCTGCAGGAGCTCGTGCGCGCCGGGGACGTGATCGCGGCGGAGCGGCTCGCGAAGCGCGAGCGGGTGCTGCAGCCTCCGGCGGAGCCCTGGGAGGCAGGGTTCCAGGTGAACATCCGGCAGCCGCTCACTTCACTCGCGTCAAACCAGGCGGCGCGCTACCTGTCCCGGCTGGCGCCGGTCGTGGAGGTGTTGGCCGGGCGGGCGGAACTGGACACAGGAGAGGGCGAGCGGATCGCGGCCATCCTCGAAGCAGCCGCGCGGGCGGTGCGGGCCGGCGGACCCGGCCGAGCACGCCTCGGCACGCGCGCGGCGCGAAGGCGGACCGCGCTGGCCCAGCGCAACCGGGGGAGCCGTGCCGTGCAGCAGGGACTTCCCCTACGGTTCGCGGCGGACCGGCGCGACGCGTGATCCGCTACACCGGTCCACGCCTTGGCCCCCCACCCCGGGCACCGTGGATGCCGGTGGCTCCCGAGGTGGCACCTGCCGCTGGCGCAGCTGCGCAAGCTTCTCGCAAGCCTCCCGGAGCTGCCGGCGGAGCAGGTTGATACGGATGGATGTGTCATCGGCGGGATACACCACGTACACGTCCTTGGGATCAGGGTACAGGCTCGCAGCGGGATGCACCCGGTGTACCTCGCCGGTCACAGGGACGCTTCGAGAGGTCCATGGCGCCGATTGCGCCGGGCCGGATCCGCCATGAGAAAAGGGCCGCGCCGGGTGCACCCGGCGCGGCCCTCCTGGCTCGGTGCCCTGGCCGGTCTGGCGTCAGTGCAGCACGCCGGCGGCCGCGGGATTCGGCATCACCTCGTCGATGCTCTCCGCGTTGGTCATCTGGATGAGCAGCGCCTCGAGCAGGGGGAGGCGCGCGGCGGCGTCGTCGCTCCCCGCGGACGCGAGCAGCCGGTGGGCCTGGATGCTCTGCACCAGCGCGGCCGCGAGGGCGGCCCACGCGGCCGGCGCAAGCGTGAGCGGATGGTCCACGTCGGCGCCGCCCCGGACCAGCATCTCCACAATGCGGTCGAAGAACGGCACGAGCTCGGGCACGACGAGGTCGCGGTACGGGGGCGGGTCGAGAATGGGTGCGTTCATCGGCGTTATGGGTTGGGCGCCACTTTGGGCGCGGTGAAGCGATGTGCGATGTGCGCGGCTACGTCTCGCGCACGACGTCCTCGGGGCGTTTGTCCTCCCGGACTGCCAGGAAGCGCGGCCAGCGGATCCTGCCGGTCTCCGTCCAGTGGTTGAACCGCACGTCGATCACGATCCTGGGGTCCACCCACGTCGCGGGCTCGTCCAGCTTCGGCTCCTCGGCGAAGGGGCAGGCGGACCGCTGGATTGCCCGCAGCCGCGCAGCCATGCGCGCGAGCTCGTCCTCGCTGAACCCGGTCCCTACCCGCCCGGCATAGACCAGCCTGCCGCGATCGTGGTAGCCCACGACCACCGCGCCGAACGCCCGCCGTTCCCCCGTGGATGTGGTGAAGCCGCCGACCACGAACTCCTGCCGGAGGGCGAGCTTCAGCTTTCTCCATGCAGGGCCGCGCTGGCCGGGCAGATAGGGGGAGTCGGCGCGCTTGGACACGATCCCCTCCCAGTCCTCCGCGCGGGCACGCGCCACCATCTTCACACCCGCGGTGTCCTGGAGGGCGAGCCGGAGCCCGGGCGGCGGCTCCGAGAGCAGGGTGTTCAGCACCTGCCGCCGCTCGCGCAGGGGCCGGTCGCGGATGGAGCGCGCAGCGACCGCGAGCACGTCGAAGCCCACGAAGGCCGCGGGGATGGAGCGCGAGAGCAGGCGGATGCGGAAGGGGTCCTCCAGCGGCAGCCGCCGCTGGAGGAGCTGGAAGCCGGTGAAGCCATCGCTGGCCGCAGCGACGATCTCTCCGTCCAGCACGAGGTCGTGCCCGACAAGCCCGTGCAGCGCGCGGAAGGCATCCGCCACCTCCGGGAACTGCCGGGCCTTGTTGTGGCCGTTGGCGGTGAAGAGCGCGACGCTGGCGGAGCCCACGTGTCCCTCGATCCGCACTCCGTCGTACTTCTGCTCGTGGAGCCACTCCGGGCCCTCCGGGACGGTGTCCGTCGGCTGTGCCAGCATGGGCCCGATGCGGGTGATCATCGTGGTCACGCCGCCCGGCGCGCCGCGATGGACGCCTCCAGCAGGGCAACCAGGTCGGTCACGGGCGTCCCGCCCGGCTCGCCGCGGACGTCCGGCTCCGGCTCCTCGCCCTCGGCGCGGGCCATGATCAGGCGCTGCAGCCGCTCCCGGTGGCCGTCCTTGAACTCCGCCGTGGCGAGCGCGCCGGAGAGGCTGTCGACCAGCTGCAGCGCCAGCGCGACTTCGCGGTCGCCAAGACCGGTGCCACCGGGCAGCGCGAACTCGCCCATGTCCACCAGCTCATCCGGCCAGTGCAGTGTCTGGAGCAGCACCACGTCGCCGGCTACGCGGATCGCTCCCATGTGCTGCTTGGTCCGAAGCGTGATCAGCCCGATGCCGGTCTTGGAGGAGCGCGCGAGCGCTTCACGCAGCAGGGCGTACGTCCGTGCGGCGTCCGGCTTCTGGGGGAGCACGAGATACGGCTTGTCGAAGAGGCGGGGATCCAGGGCGTCGTGCGGTACGAACAGGCGGACGTCGAACGAGGCCTTGTCCTCGCGCGAGGCGGCGCGCTCCTCCTTCGTGACCACCACGAACTGCCCGGGCGCGTGCTCGTAGCCCGAAACCAGGTCTCCCTGCGCGACCTCGTGCGCCTCCGCCGGATCACCGCCGGGCGCGCCGGCACAGATACGCTTCATGGAGATCGGCTGGCGGTGGACGGGGCAGAGCTGCCGGAACTTCACGTCCTGCTCGCGAACGGCCGTGAACAGGCTGACCGGAAGATGGATCAGCCCGAAGCTCAGGGTGCCGTTCCAGGTGCTGCGCGACATGGCTTCGATCGTCTCCTGGGGGGCGATGGGGAGAAAGGGACGGCCCGCGCTTCCCGCGTGGGCGGCCACGGTGAGGGCGCGTCGTTCCGGTGCCGCGGACCACGCGCTGCTGCTGCACCCAACCCTCTTTTCTGATCGGGGGTGGCGGGTGCCGCACGGCGCGGCACCTCGCCCCACCGGGATGTCAGGCGTCTTCCGAGTCGACGATGTCACTCGGCTCCAGCCCGAACTCCGCGAGCAGCGCGAGGAAGGCGCCGTCGGGCAGGTCGGCGCCTTCGACGGCCGCGAAGAAGGCCGCGAGCCGCTCTTCCTTCGTCATCTCGGAGATCTCGTCGGTCATCGGCTGGCGAGTGGAGAGGGGAGCACCGGCAGGATCGCGTGCTTCCGGCCGCCACGACCGGCGGCGGACGGAGAAACGCCGGCGGCGCTCAGGCGGGCGCGGCTGCGTCGCCGGGATCGGCGGCGGCCGTGCCGCCCTGGTCAGTGGCGCGGCCGGGTGGCTCGCGCATCCCCTCGCCGGTCGCGAGGTCTTCGTGGAAGGCGTCGTATTCGTCCGGAATCATGGCAGGCTCGACGAAGGGTTATGCCGCGAGCGGACGCTCAGGCGGCCTGCGGCTGCAGGGACTCGGCGAGTGCCCGGGCGGCCGCGTACCCCGCCTGGGAGTCCTCGCGGAAGGTGGCGGCCAGCTCCTCCACGTGCGGGTCGACGGCCTCCGCGATCTCGCGCAGCACCCGCGGCGACGCGCGATTCAGGGAGCGCACGTGGTACTGCCGGAGCGACATCAGGTTGAAGGAGTACGCGTCGTCCGAGAGGGTGACGGGCTTGATGGTCAGGTAGATCCCGCGGCGCGCGCTGTGCGAGACGTAGCAGACCTCCACCTCCACTGCGTCCCCGGACTCCTTGTCGCGGTAGCGGAAGCAGTTCTTCGGGTCGTCGTGCGAGGGCTGCAGCCTGGTGATCGGCATCGGCGGATCTCGTCCGGGTGAAAAGAAGCGCGGCGGCCGGGATGGCCGCCGCGATCGTCTTGCGGGCCAGGGACGGGCCCTACGCGGCCACGGCGCGGGGCTCCACGAACTCGCCCTTCAGCTTCTTGATCTGGACGGAAGCGTGGCCCTTGGACATCCCGCGGTCCAGATAGCCGTACGTCTCGAAGACGAGCCGCCGGTCCTGCCCGTCCTCGTGCAGGAGATCCAGCATGTAGGTCAGCTGGTCCGGGGTGAGCGGCTCCTTGCC
>NZ_DASURI010000252.1:0-6842 GCF_036280135.1 Longimicrobium sp. | reverse complement strand
CCGCGAAGGAGATCCTTCGGTCGCGCGCGAAATCTGGGCGAACAGGCGAGTCTGCGCGAGCGCTCCCTCAGGAAATCAACTCTGGTTTGCAGCGAGGAGCCCCGGCGCCGTCCGCGCCGGGGCTCCTCGTTGCGTGTCATCCGTTGGGGACGGGCCGTGGGTCAGCGGCGGGCCGCCATCGTCGTGATGTTGATGACGCCGTTGCGGGCGCGCGGGTCGGTGTACACGCGCACGGCGTCGGAGCCCCGGATGATCTCCATCGTGTGGATGTCGTCCGGCGTGAGCGCCTGGAGATCCTCCCGCTCGAAGACCACCCCGTCGACCACCACCAGCCCCGAGAACCCCTCGCGCGTCGTCATCGAGAACGCCCCCGTCTGCACGTCCCGCGCGGGGTAGATGGGCGGGGCTTCGTCGGGGCGAAAGCGGACGGCGCCCGCGTCTTCCGGCGGGGTGCGGGCGGGGTCCGGCGGCGGCCGGGTGTAGATGCGCGTGACGGGTCCGCCGTCCGGCCCGCGCGTCATCACCATACGCGCGATGCGCTCGCCGGTGTAGGTGCGGGCTTCGGCCGCCGGCACGGGCCGGTTGTCCACGAAGTAGATGGCTTCGCGCCGGGGCGCCGTGGGCGTGGTGGACGCGGGGTTCGCCGGGACCAGCACCGCGCTTCCGAGCGGGACGGGAGGCGGGTCCGTTCGCGGCGCCTTTGGCCCGCAGGCGCCCGCCGCCAGGGCGAGCGCCAGCATCAGCCACCCGGCGCGATCACCGGGGAAGGGTCGAGGGGTCATGCGCGGCTTCGTGCTTCGGAGGCGTGCGGCCGGAGCGGGATCCGGATAACGGGCGTTCGGTGAAACATAGCCGCGGCGGTCCGGCTCGCCCAGCCGTCCGCCATCAGCCCGGGACGTCCCGCACCTTTACGTCGAAGGTGCCGCCGGTGATGCTGAACTCCTCCAGGTCCGCGGTGCCCGGCGCGCCCACGCACGATCCAGTGCCGGAGAACTCGCCCTCGGCGCGACCGTTCTGGATGGAAAAGATCCGGATGATGCCCTGGTCCAGCGAGCAGCTGTACTTTGCCTGCGACACGCCCCCCGTCGCGAGGTCGATGCCCAGCGACACGGCGGCGCACGACTCGCCGGGGCAGATGCCGGTGATGGCCTCGCTGCCCACCGTCAGCCGCGGGATGGTCACCTGGGCAAAGTCGGCGCGCTGCCCCTCGCGCGCCATGTTGGCCACCACCCGCAGCACGCCCTGGCTCTCCACGCGCTGCCCCAGCGCGTACGACTCCGTCAGCCGCGGCACGAGCCCGACGGGGTCGCGCAGCACCTGGTACGTGCCCTGGATGGTGCCCTCCGGCCCCGAACCGGAATAGGCGAAGGCAACGCTGCCGGGCTTGGCCTCCCCGGGCCCGGTGCCGTCACCGGCGCAGGCGGCGAGCGCGGCCAGCAGCAGGGGCGCGGCGGCGCGCGCGAAGCGGCCCGCGTGCGCGGCCGGATGAGAGCGAAGGGGCGTGTTCATCATGGTGCGGAGATCGGTGGAATTTGCGCGTAGAGGTGCTGCGTTCGTGCGACGTACGAAGGGCAAGCCAGGCGCCATCCACCCGTTCCACGCGCAACTTGTTCCGGCGCAAAGTGCTGGATCGTCCCGCGACCTGACGCTCCATCACGCGCGCGTCATCCCGAGTGGACACGGGCGGTGTATGATTGTCGACAATTTAGGACGCCCGCTGCGCCCTACACGTTGGCCATGCGCCGGGCGGGGCGGGGGAGGACGTTCTCTGATCGCGGGAGATACGAAGTCCCGGCGATCCGCTCGCCGGGGCCTCGTCACTTCACGTATTCAGGCGCCTCACCACCTCTTCCGCGCCGCACTTGTACACCGTGATGCACACCAGCTCGCCCTGCGGATCGATGACCATCCAGTCGCGGTGCCGCTTGCGGATCTCCCACCCGGGCTGCGGGTTCGCGGCGGCGAGAGCCTTGCCCTGCTGCGCACGTGCCATGGTGCCACTCTCCTGTCTGTGGATACGCGCAGCGCGGCATGCAACTTTGGCGCGCGAGGTGGCCTTCGGGCCGGTTCGCGATCAAGGCTGGCCGAAGTGTTCTTCGCGCCTTCGCGCGACCATCGGCCAGCCAAGCTTTTCGTCCTGCTGGATGCAAATATGCTGACAATACTTCGCCTTGTTAAATACTTCTCCCACCACGGAGCGATGGACTTCAAGACTGCTACCGACCGGCTGACTGCGGCCACGATCACGGCCGACGACATCGCGGAAGCATGCGACGTTGTGCGCAACAGCGTCGCCCGTGCCTGCTTGGACTTGGAGCTCCGCCTACCGCTCGCCATCCCCAAACTAGCGGCTGGCGCTGGCGCAATCGGCGCGAGAGTGGATAGAGGAACTCGGTATCGTTCTGCTGGAACTGGAGTCCAGCGACAGTTGAATCGGGTACTTCGGGTGGTCCTTGCCTGAATGTACTTTGCCAAATAAAATCTATGGAAGTGCGCGCTATCCCCCACTTTCCTCGGCTTCCATGAAGATCAAACGATTTTCTGCACGCGGTATACACGGATATCTCGACTTTGATCTAGAATTCGATTCCGAAATCACCTTCCTCACTGGCATAAATGGGTCGGGAAAGACGACCGTTGTTACTGGTATCTCTGCGTTGATTTCTCCCTCGCTCTCGTTTCTTGCGCAGGTGCGTTATACAAGAATGGAAGTCGAGATCGAGCACGAGGGAATGCTGCTCCAAATTGGTGCAACAAGAACAGATGAGAGCCTCATTCTCTCTAGTTCCGTTGACGCTGAAGCGCTGGAGATTCCCATTCTGAGGGACGAGGTGCCGATATCTTCAGGGAGAATCAGCGACCAAGCGGCGGATTTCTACCAGGAGCAAGAGGCGCGACGGGCAGCTCATCCGGTGCTCCGGCGTTTGAAAGCACTTCCCACGCCGATGTTTCTCGGACTTGAACGGCGTGCGAGTTCATTCTTCCCGCAAGCAGATTCACCGTTCGTGCATGCTGTCCGCCGCCGTACGCATAACGTTTTCTCGTCATCGCTTTCGAGAAGCCTTGTGGAAGCCGCCGCGATGGCTGAGCAAAGCTATACGACTACCCAAGCTCGTCATAGGGAACTTGCTGATCGCCTCAAGCGACAATTGATCCTTAGTTCATTGAAGTATGAACCTGCAGATTTCAGCATCTCCACTCCCCCAACACTTACTCCGGTGAATATCGCCAGTGTTCGCGCGACCTTGAAAGAAATCGGGATCTCTGAAAAGGAGATCGCTCTGTATTTGGATCCATTTGTGGAGAAACTTCGTGAGATTTCTAGTTTCCTACCATTCCCTAAAGACTTCAAAGAGATTGCAATGAGCAGAGATAAGCCCCGTGCCGTGGCTTATATCGAGTGGATAACGAATAAACCGCAGTTTGACCGTCTTACAACAATTTTGCGCGATGTGGATCGGCATATCGCGGCCACGCAGCGCGCAAATAAGCCATTAAATAATTACTTGGACATTGTGAACAATTTTCTCGGTGACAGCAACAAGACGCTTAGTTTTGCTCGTACTGGTAACCTCGTTGTAAGTATACGTGGCGGTGCTACCCGGCCGATCACAGCACTGTCATCCGGAGAGAGCCAGCTCGTCGTCATCTTAACTCATTTGGCGTTTAATCCCGCTGCACAAGGTGCCAATGTATTCATCGTTGATGAGCCTGAACTTTCACTGCACCTGCGCTGGCAGGAGCTCTTTGTTCCTGCTATTCGAGCACTGAACCCGCAATTGCAAGCGATTCTCGCCACCCACTCCCCGGCGATTATCATGGATGATCTCGCTCATTGTGTTGACCTGAGTGTTGCTGTGAAACGATGAGATTTCCTGACCGCGCTCGGAAGGCAGTAGCTTTTTTGTTTCGTTCTTACAATGACATTGATGTCTATGTCGAGGACGGGGCATCGCGAAACATGTACGAAGTGCTATTGAGTCGTATGTTGCAGGGCAATGCACGCGTTACGCGAGTGATACAGTTAGGTGGTAGGGATCGAGTATTGGCCGAGTGTGCCGCCGACCAACTACCCTCGGAGCGCCGTAGATTGTATATCATCGACGGTGATCTTGATCTGCTCACGCAGACTCCTCCGGTCAATCTGAAGTACCTGTATCGGTTGGGGGTTTATACATCTGAGAATTTGGTTGTATCTGCCGGAGCTGTAGTCGAAATCGGTTACGAATGTCTCAGTAACTCCCCACGGGCGGAAGTCGAACAAACTCTCGAGTTGGACAGGCTCTTCGCGGATCTGGCGCGTCTGCTCGTACCCTTATTTGCGACTTATGCCGTGGCGCGACAAATAAGGCCGCAACTTGAGACAGTGGGCCGAAATGTAATGACCTTGTGTACCCAACGCGGCTTGTGTCCGGTTCTTGACGAACAAAAAATCTCAGCGAGAATTGAGAGTCTTTGCCGAGAATGTGAGTCAATCGTTGCGCGCCAAGAAATTGATGCTCGCATCGCTGAGATGCAAACGAGCTTCGGAGATCCTGCGATCGCGCTTATACGGTTTGTCTCAGGCAAGACATACCTGCTGCCCCTCCTTTATCATCATCTACGGACGAAAGCAGCCTACGCCGGTACAATCGAGCAGTTGAAGGTACGCCTTGCGAGATATACCGAACTTGATCTCGATCCGGGCTTGCTCGATTCGGTCGTTCAGTGTGCGCGTAGTTGAAGGCAGGTAAATGAGTGTTGTGTCCAGTAGATGCCTCCAATCCTCTTATGCGTGCCGTTTAGGCCCACGGCTCAAACCTCACTACTCATGGGTAGCAGATCGCGCGAGGGGACGTATCCTCCCATGCGACGCTGTTTCCGGCGCGCGGCCGCCCCCCCGGCCCAGGGCCGCGCATCCACCCGCCACACATCCCCATGACCCGACACACGACGCGCCGGTCCGCCCTCCGGCTCGCACTCCCGGCGCTGCTCGCGCTCACCGCCGGGCGGGCGCAGGCACAGGAGCCCGTCGCGCCCATCGCGCTCTCGGACCCGGACGGGCAGGAGCTCGTCATCGAGTCGCTCGACGTGCGCGCGGCCGTGCACGGCGTCTTTTCCCTCACGGAGATGGAGATCGTCTTCCGCAACCCGCACGGGCGGCGGATGGAGGGGCGCTTCACCGCCGTGCTGCCGGAAGGCGCCACCGTGAGCCGCTTTGCCAAGGAGGTGAACGGCCGGCTGATGGAGGGCGAGGTCGTGGAACGCCTGCGCGCCAACCGCGTCTACGCCGAGATCCTGCACCAGATGCGCGACCCCGCGCTGCTGGAGCAGGACCAGGGCAACCGCTTCAGCGCGCGCATCTTTCCCATCGAGGCCAACACCACCGTCCGCGTGGTGCTCAGCTACACGCGGCTGCTGCGGATGGAAGACGGCGTGCGCGCCTGGCGCCTGCCCCTGCGCGGGCTGCCGCGCATCGGGATGATGCGCGTCTCCGCCGTGGTGCAGCCGCTGCCGCACGAGCAGCTGGTGGGCAGCTCCGTGCCGGAGGGCAGCCGCACGGAAGGCGGAACGCTGCGGTGGGAAAACGAACGATTCACGCCCACGGAGGACCTGGAGTTCCGCTGGAGCCCCCGCCCGGACGCCCCGCGCGAGTACCAGGTGCGCTCCGGACCGTACTACCTGGGCGGCGTGCGGCCGGACGTGGCCCCCGCGCCGCCGGCCGGGCCCGGCACGCGGTGGATCTTCTTCCTGGACACGTCCGCCAGCGCCGCGGAGGGGATGGACCACCGGCTGGCGGCCCTGCGCGCCGTCCTGGCCGCGCTGCCCGGGCGCGAGGTGGAGCTCGTGGCGTTCGACCAGGAGGTCGTCTCGCTCGGCACCTTCACGCCGCGGCAGGCGGCGGAGCGCGTGGGCGGGCTCGTGCGGGCGCGCGGGCTCCTCGGCGGCACGGACCTGAACGGCGCACTGGCGGCCATGGCGCAGCGCGCGGCGCGGCGGCCGGACGCGCGCATCGTCCTCGTGAGCGACGGCGCGGCCACGGTGGGGCAGACGTCGCCCACGGAGCTGTTCCGCCCGCTGGAGCGGATGCCGGAGCGCACGGCCCTCAGCGCGCTCGTCCTGGGCGCGCGGGAGGACGGGCTGACGCTGCGGCAGGTGACGGCGGGGCGCGGGCGCATTGTCCGCGTGCCGTTCACGGAGCGGATGGACGACAACGCCCGCGCCGCCGCCGCGCGCCTGGCGCTGCCCGCCGGCCGCACGCTGGAGGTGCGCGACGCCGGCGCCGAGACGCTGCACGCCGTCGGCGCGGACGACGTGCTGCCGGGCGGCGAGGTGCTCGTCCTGGGCCGCGTCCGCGACGGCGAGGAGAGCCGGCTGGCCATCGACGGGGTGCGGATCGGCACGCCGCTGGGGCTGGATTCCGCGCGGTTCGGGCCGCTGCTGGTGCGCGAGTTCCACCGCGCACACCTGGACTGGCTGCAGGAGGAGGAGCGCCACGCGGACGGCGACGAAGCGCGCCAGCGCTTGGCCCAGCAGCAGGTGGAGCTCAGCATCGCGCACCGCGTGATGGTGCCGCGCACGACCATGCTGGTGCTGGAGACGGAGGACGACTACGACCGCTTTGGCCTGGATCGAAGCGCGCTGTCGGAGATCCTGGCCGTCGGCCCGAACGGCATCGAGCGCCTGGACGCCTCCGATCGCGGCCGCCTGGCCTCCGCCGATCCGGACGATGCAGATCCGGGTGATGCCGACGCCGTGGACCCGGACGAGGCGGATGGCGACGCGCAGGCTCTCCGCCTGTCCCGCCGCGAGCAGGCGGACGAGGGCTCGGTGGAGGATGCGGAGTCCGTGTCGTCCGAGGA
>NZ_DASURI010000251.1:0-2573 GCF_036280135.1 Longimicrobium sp. | reverse complement strand
AGAGTGCGAGAGTGCGAGAGTGCGAGAGTGCGAGAGTGCGAGAGTGATGAATCCGCGGCCGGGCGAGAGATCGCCCGGCCGTTCTTCTTGCGCTTCGGATGGCGCCGACGATGTTTGATGCGGCCGTTCAATCGTCTCCCTTCAACTCGGTCATCTCATGCGCACGCTCATCACCCGTCTTGCACCCATCGTCGTCCTGCTGCTCGCGGCGTGCTCGCCCCAGGCGTCGCCCATGGGGCCGGCGCCGGCGCGGTCCATCGACGCCATCTACGCGCAGGCCATCGCCAACTCGGCCGTGTACGCGCCGGAGAACGTGCTCCCGCTCTTTCCCGTCGTGCCGGACGCGGACGGCAACGTGCGCGTGGTCACCCTTACCACCTGGAACTACGCGCCGGGCGAGCAGCCGCTGGGCCGCGACATCTGGGTGAGCGTCGTGCCCGAGGCGCGCGACTCGTGCAACAGCTGGCGCAACGAGCAGGACCTGGTGATGCGCCTGCGCCAGCTGTTCGGGCTGCGGCCCACGGACTCCGTCTCGCACTTCGTGGAGATGACCGTGCCCGCCACGCGGATGTTCCGCCCCACGGTGGACCCCGCCGTGACGACGCGCTGGCCATGCGGCGAGAACCAGGTGGGCAGCGGATCGTGCGGGCTGCAGTTCCCCGCCGGCGTGGACCCCGCCCACGTGGAGTGGATGTCCCGGCAGATGCTTTCTTCGTGGCAGCTGCCCAACGGCTACCCGGCGGCGTCGCGGACGGGAGGCGGACCGGGCGGGAGCGTGGGATACCCATGGACGCGCCTGGGCTACACCTACAACTGGCACCCGGGCTCGCCGCGCTACGGCGCGTCGGAGTACCTGGTGCGCGGCGGAACGCAGATCCGCGTGGACGCCACCTATCCCATCGCCGCCTACTGCGGACGCGCCTGATCGTGCTCCGGAGCCGCCGCGCCGGGGCACTCCCGCACCGAGGCACTCCCACACCGAGGCACCAACGCACCAATGCACCAACGCAACGGGCCCGGGCGAATGCACGCCCGGGCCCGTTGCCCGTCATGGAACCGGGTTCGCCGTCAGAACGGGGACATCACGCGGCCGGCCAGGCCCGGGCCGCCCGTGCGCCCCACGTTGCTGCGGAGGTCGCCCCCGCTGCACCACAGCGTTCCGTCCGCCACGCCGCACTCCAGCGCGGCCATGCCGGTGGTGGATGTGAAGCCGACCAGCCCCACGCTGTAGTCCGTGAACCGGAGGGTGGGCCACTTGGGAGCGGGCGCGACCGCGACGCCCGGATCCCACTCGATCACCCCGTCCGAGCCCCAGCAGAAGAGCGCGCCATCGGCTCGCAACCCGCACGCGTTGGCGTATTCCACCTCCAGGGTCACCAGCCCCAGCGAGGCGCTCACCAGCACGGGCGCCCCGTCTCCGTACAGGTAGCCCCAGCACAGCAGCCGCCCGTCGGTGGTGATGCCGCACGACATCCACCGCCCCAGGTCGATGCGGCGGAACGTGTGTCCACCGGCCAGCGGGGCGGGCGTGCCGCCCGGCGTCCAGCACACCACCTGTCCGTTCGCCTGCAGGCCGCAGCGCTCCAGGGGGGGGCCGTTCGGGGCCTCGGACCGCTGGGACACCTGGACGAACGTGTATCCCGCCAGCGGCCGCACCACGCGATCCGCGTCCTGGCAGTAGGCCGTTCCCGAGGCCGTCAGGGCGCAGCCCTCCGTGAGGGAGGCCATGGCCGGAACGCCCGTCCATGGCGCCGGCGTTCCCGCCAGGCCACAGTACACCGTGCCGTTCTGCAGCAGGGCGCAGTCGGAGGTGATGGCCGTTGCGCGCCCCGGCAGGTTCACCTTGCGGGGGCGTCCGGCGGGCGAGGGCAGCGGCTGGTTGAAGCCGGCGCCCCAGCAGTAGACGTCGCCGCCCGTCGTCAGGCCGCACCCGTGGTCGTCGCCCGCGGCCACGGAATCGAACGCGACCACGTCGAACTGCGCGGTCCCGGTGGCGGCGCCGATCTGGACGGTCGCCGTGCCGCCCCCCGGCGCCGCGGCAATGACGGCCTGGCTGCCGGCGGCGATTGCGCCCGCGGGCGTGATGGTAGCCGCAGGGCGCGCGCTCACGTCAACGCGGACGGCGTTGGAGTCGGCGACTTCCTCCACGATGGCGAGCTGGCGCGCCCGCGCGGGGTTCAGGGGCACGGTGTCATTGACGATGAGCGTGCCGCTGCGCAGCGTGATCGTGGCCGGCACCTGGCGGTTGAGCACCGTGGCCGTCTGGGTGAAGCCGCCCCCGCTCACGGTGACCGTCGCTAGGCCGTTGGTGCGGGACACGAACACGCCGGGCCTGATCATCCGCAGCGGGTTGGAGGCTGTCCAGGTGAGGGCCACGCCGGACACGGGCTGGTCGTTGCGGTCCAGCGCCCGGGCGGTGAACGCGATGGTGTCGCCCAGGGCATTGAGGGTGTCGGCGCGGGGCGTGAGGTCCAGCCGCACCGCCTGCTGCGTCACGGTGACCCTCGCCGAATCGGCCCGCGTCCCCGCCGTCCCCACGATCCAGGAGCCCCCGTTGGCGCGCCCCGTCACCA
>NZ_DASURI010000250.1:0-6888 GCF_036280135.1 Longimicrobium sp. | reverse complement strand
CCCGTCCCATCATCTGGTTAGGGGAATCGTGCCCTCGCGCGGGGAGGTGGCCCGTGCGGGATCCGGGGTACTCTGCTGCCTCTGCTCCCTCTGCGTGAAAATGTTTTTGGGTTTCCACTGCATTCTCCCGCAGAGCCGCGGAGCCGCGGAGGAACTTCGTCACGCGATGAAGTACTCTGCGTCCTCCGCGGCTCTGCGGGAGAATTGTCTTTTGGGTCGTCTGGTCCTGGTCCCGACCTGTTCAGACGGGGCGCGGGGCGGCCGATACTGGGGGCATCGGATTGCTTCCGCCCACGAAACGCAGCGCAGATGTCCACGAGCTCCCCCGCATCCACCTGTCCGCACGACGCCGCCGCGCGAGACGCGCAGCAGCTGTTCGAGCTGTCGCTGGACCTGCTGTGCCTGGCGGACGTGGAAGGACGCTTTCACCGCGTGAACCCCGCGTTCACCCGGACGCTGGGATGGACGGCCCAGGAGCTCGTCGCGCGCCCGTTCCTGGAGCTGGTGCACCCCGACGACGTCCCGGCCACCCTGGCCACCATGGAACGCATGGCCGCCGGCGGCGCGCCCGAGCTGGAGAACCGCTACCGCTGCCGCGACGGCGCGTACCGCTGGCTCTCGTGGACGGCCACCTCGCCCGACGCGCAGGGAATGGTGTACGCCGTGGCGCGCGACATCACCCAGCGGGTGGAGGACGAGGCCCGCCGCCGCGCCGCCGAGGAGCGCTTTCGCACCGTCCACGACGCATCGCCCGAGAACTTTTCCCTGTGGGAGTTCGTGCGCGGCGCCGACGGCGACCTCCAGGACCTGGTCCTCACGTACGGAAACCCCGCCCTGGAACGCACCCTGGGCCGCGCTCGCGAGGCGCTCACGGGGCGCAGCTTCCGGGAGCTCTTTCCCGACACGCTGTCTTCCGGCCGCTTCGAGGCGTACCGCACCGTGGCGCGCACGGGCGAAAGCTCCGAGCGCGTGGTGCAGTACGGCGACGGGCGCTGGTTCCGCGTGTACGTCGTCAGGGTGGATGACGGGCTGGCCATCAGCAGCACCGACATCACCGAGCGCGTGCGGGCGGAGGAGGTGCTGCGCCGCTCCCGCGAGGAGCTGGAGCGCCTGGTGGACGCGCGCACCCACGCCCTGCGCGAGAGCGAGGAGCGCTTTCGCTCCCTCACCGAGAACTCGTCCGACGTCATCACCATCCTCTCCGCCGACGGACGCTTTGTCTACGGCAGCCAGGCGTACACGAGCGTCTTTGGCTACACGGCCGAGGAGATGGCCGGCAGCAACATCTTCGAGCGGGTGCACGACGACGACCGGGCCGACGTCATGGCCGTCTTCGGGCAGCTGCTGGCCCAGCCGGGGCTCGTGCTGCACGCCGAGTTCCGCTTTCAGCGGGCGGACGGCGCGTACGCGTGGGTGCACGCCGTGGGGCACGGGCGCCTGGACGACCCCGCCGTGCGCGGCATCGTCGTCAACAGCCGCGACATCACCGCCCAGCGCCTGGCCGCCGAGCAGGCCGCCCGCACGGCCGCCATGTTCCACGCCCTTTCCCACCAGTCGCTCACGGGCGCCTACATGGGGCAGGACGGGCGCGTGCTGTACGGCAACCCCCGTTTTGCCGAGATGATGGGCTACACCGTGGACGAGCTTCCCGGCCTGCCCATGATGAGCCTGATCGCCCCCGACGAGCACCCGCGCGTGCACGAGATGGTGCGGCGGCGGCTGGAGGGCGCCGGTGACGTGCAGTACACCACCGTGTGCCTGCGCAAGGACGGCACGCGCGTGCCCGTGGAGGTCTACGGCGGCAGCATTGTCCTGGACGGCCGCCCGGCCGTGGTGGCCACCGTGCTCGACATCACGGAGCGCCTGCGGGCCGAGGAGGCCCTGCGGCAAAGCAAGCAGCAGTTCCGCATCGCCTTCGAGGAGGGGGGCATCGGGATGGCGCTCTCGCGCCCCGACGGCACCATCGAGCGGGCCAACCCCGCCCTGTGCGCCCTGCTGGGCTACACGGAAGACGAGCTGCTGGCGCTCACCATCCGCGACATCACCCACCCCGACGACCGCGCGCAGACGGCCGGCTACATCACCCGGGCCGTGGCGGGCGAGCTGCCGGCCGGCTGGCAGACGGAAAAACGCTACCTGCGCAGGACGGGCGAGACGGTGTGGATCCTCCTGACCGTCACCGTCTTTCGCGAGGAGGACGGCCAGCCGCGGTACCTGATCGGGCAGATGCAGGACATCACCGAGCGGCGCCGCGCCCAGGAGGCCCTGCGCGCCGCCGGCGAGGCCGCCGAGCAGGCCCGCCGCGCCGCCGAGGCCGCCAACCAGGCCAAGAGCGAGTTCCTGGCCAACATGAGCCACGAGATCCGCACCCCCATGAACGGGGTCATCGGCATGGTGGGGCTCGCGCTGGACACGGACCTCACGGCCGAGCAGCGCGAGCACCTGGAGGCCGCCGAGCGCTCCGCCGAGTCGCTGCTGTCCGTCATCAACGACATCCTGGACTTTTCCAAGATCGAGGCGGGGCGCCTGGAGCTGGACCCGCACCCGTTCCGCCTGGCCGACGGCGTGGCCGACACCGTCCACGCGCTGGCCCTGCGCGCCCACGAAAAGCAGCTGGAGCTCGCCCTCACCATCGCCCCCGACGTCCCCGACGCCCTCGTGGGCGACCTGGGCCGGCTGCGGCAGGTGCTCGTGAACCTGGTGGGCAACGCCATCAAGTTCACCCCCGCGGGCGAGGTGGTGGTCCACGTGGGCGTGGACGAGCGCTGGGACGACGGCGTGCGGCTGCGCTTTTCCGTCCGCGACACGGGCATCGGCATCCCGCCCGAAAAGCAGGCGGACGTCTTTCACGCGTTCTCGCAGGCCGACACCAGCACCACCCGCGAGTACGGCGGCACGGGGCTGGGGCTTTCCATCGCCTCGCGCCTCGTGGCGGCCATGGGCGGGCGGATCTGCCTGGAGAGCGAGCCGGGGCGGGGCAGCACCTTCTGGTTCACGGCGGAGCTGGGGGTGGACGCCACCCGCGCCGAGGCTGCGCCCCCCGCGCCGCCCGCCACCCTGCAGGGCCTGCCCGTGCTGGTGGTGGACGACAACAGCACCACGCGCCGCATCCTGCAGGACATGCTGCGCAGCTGGGGGATGCACCCCGTCGCGGCCGCCGACGGCCTGGACGGGCTGGGCACCGTGGCCGCCGTGCTGCGCGAGGGCGGGGGATTTCCCCTGCTGGTGGTGGACGCCGACATGCCCGGGATGGACGGGTTCGCCCTCCTGGAGGCCCTGCGGGCAGACCCGCGCTGCGCCCCCATGCGCGTGATCATGCTGGGCTCCGCCGCGCGGCAGTGGAACGCGGCGCGGTGCCGGGCCCTGGGCGTGGGCGCGCACCTCACCAAGCCCGTGCGCCAGTCGCAGCTGCTCAACGCCATCGTGTCCGTCATGGGCACGGCGCACGGCGGCGACGCGCCCCCGCCGGAGCGCCCCGCGGCGGCCCCCGCGGCCGTGCGCCCCCTGCGCGTGCTGCTGGCCGAGGACAACCCCGTGAACCAGAAGCTGGCCATCAGCCTGCTGAACAAGCGCGGACACGCCGTGGAGGCCGTGGGCAACGGCCGCCTGGCCGTGCAGGTGCTGAACGAGAGGAGATTCGACGTGGTCCTGATGGACGTGCACATGCCCGAGATGGGCGGGTTCGAGGCGACGGCGCGCATCCGCGAGCTGGAGCGCGGCACGGGCCGGCGCACCCCCATCGTGGCGCTCACCGCCCGCGCCATGCAGGGCGACCGCGAGCGGTGCCTGGACGCGGGGATGGACGGCTACGTGCCCAAGCCCCTGCGCGCCGACGCGCTCTTCGACGCCATCGAGCGCCTGGCCGGCGCCGGGACGGACGACGCGTCGCTCTCCGCGCCGTCCGCGGCCGATGCGGTGCCGGCGGAGGTGCCCGCGTGGGACCGCGAGGGGCTGCTGGACCAGATCGGCCGGAGCGAAAAGCTGCTGGGCGAGCTGGCGGAGCTCTTCGTGGAGCAGTGCCCGCGCCTGGTGGGCGAGATCACCGCCGCCCTCGCCCGCGGGGACGCGGAAGGGGTGATGGACGCCGCGCACACCCTCAAGGGCTCGGCGGGCAGCCTGGCGGCGGCGCCCCTGGCGGCCGCGGCGCTCGTCGTGGAGACGCGGGGACGCGACGGCGACCTGGCCGGCGCGGAGACGGCGCTGGCGGCGCTCCTGGCGGAGGCGGAGCGGGCGTGCGCGGCCATGGCCGCGATGATGGCGGGAGGTGCGGCATGAGGGTGCTGGTGGCCGACGACGACCGCATCATCTCGCACCTGCTGTGCGCCGTGCTGCGCGAGGTGGGCCACGAGCCCGTCCCCGCGTTCGACGCCATGCAGGCCATGATGTTCGCCATGCGCGCGCCGCAGCCGGACGTGATCCTGCTGGACATCAACATGCCC
This sequence comes from Longimicrobium sp., assembly GCF_036280135.1. GTDB lineage: Bacteria > Gemmatimonadota > Gemmatimonadetes > Longimicrobiales > Longimicrobiaceae > Longimicrobium. The sequence goes on along the minus strand of NZ_DASURI010000250.1, from coordinate 2,449 downwards.
GGCGGCACGGGCGTGGAGGCGCTGCGAAAGCTCAAGGCGTCCGTGAAGACGATGCTGATCCCCGTGGTGGTGCTCAGCGGTTCGCTGGACCCCACCATGCCGGACGTGATGAAGGGGCTGGGTGCCGTGGACTACCTCCCCAAGCCCGCCCAGATCCCCACCGTCATCGAGACGCTGGAGCGCGTGACGAGCGCGTAGACGCGGGTGGAGCGGGTACGGGAGGAAATCCGGACAGACCCCGCGCTCTCAGAGGAGAACACGGGGTCTGTTTGCGTCTGCGGATGGCCCCGGCGTCAGTCCTGAATTGCGTCGCAGGCTGCCTGACGGATGGCGCGATAGAATGGAGGAGCGTTCTCCACCACCCACTCCGCGAGTGACTGAAGCTGTTCCGGATCCTGCGAAATCGATCCAGGCGTGTACAGCGCGACACGACACGCCCGCCGGTTGTCCAGCCGCTCCCATTCCAGCGCGGCGCCCACTGTCTCCTCCATCTGTGCCTGCTGTTGCTGGAAAGACTCGAAGATGGACTCATTCTCCGCCGCGTCGCCCGTGTCGATGTAGCACTCCAGGCGAACACGATTGCCGCGCGCAAAGGAGGTCGTGAGCGTCAGCCCGTTTTCCGGGAATCGCGCGAGCGTCAGCCAGTTTAGCCCCAGCGGGTTGACATCGTGAAGCGGGAAATCGGGCAGCTCCCGCAGGCGGTTCTGCACCTGGCTGAAGAAGTCGATGTAGGCCTTCTCACGGTCGTGCGCCCGAGCGAACACCACCCGCTGCAGCGTCATGTTGATCGATACAACGCGCCAGTTCACACGTAACCATTCACCGGATTGCACGTGTGCGGCGGAGTCGTTCGCCCACCACGCCCGGTGCTGTCGGGCGGATGCGGGCAGGGACGCGCCGATAATCTGCTCAATTTCCTCGAATGTGAGCGTGACGCGCTCGACACTGCGGGGCTGGCGCGCGAGAGTCGCGGCCAGCGGTGCATACTTGCTCTCAACAGCGTTGCCTTCACCGATTCCTGAGGCCGGGGCGGTGACGTCCTCCCGCTCAGGCGCTGGTTCGTCCCCTTGCAATGTGGGCTCCACCGGCTGCTCGATTGACGCTACGCTTTCGTCGACGGCGCCCGGTTCGGGAGTAATCACCGGGCGGTTCTTGAACCACTCCGCGCAGAACCGCAGCCGATCCCGCTCGACCCGCTCGATGTCCGGACGAAAGTGCATGAGCTTGTTGCGCGTTTTGCGCACTCCGTCCAGCATCAGGCGGAACGCTTCCGCCTTTACGCCAAAGATCGGTTCGAGCTTTGGCCAGCCGCTCCTTCCACTCGCAAGCTGGATGTATTCGCTCAGTGCTAGGTCGTCGAAGCGCCTCGTTTCGTCCGGCCCGGTGAAGTTGGCATCGATGGTTTCCGCCAGCTCTGCATCACCAACCGGGATCTGACGCTGACCGCAGAATCTGCGGAAGCTCTTCCTGCACGCCTCGCGAATGCTGTCCTCACGGGTGCTCAACGCGTCCACCGCCGCCTGAATGGGTCCGTTCGGATCCTCCTCGTCGCCACCATAGGCGATTCGTATGTGATCCTTCAGCGTGGTTTCGATGTCTTCGACCAGCAGCAGATCTTCCGCCCGGCGTCTGAAGTACTGGGTCGTGTCGTAGTTCGTCACGATCCCGGCAAGGCTCCCGTCCGGATTCAGAACGAGTACCGCGTCATCCAGGAGGTCGTCCATCTTGGAGAACAAATCCTCGTCCGCCGAGATCGTGCGCGCGGGGATGGCGGCGTCCCTGACCTGAAGCTCCTTCAGGGAGGCGCCGAACATGTGTAGGGCGCGCGCGATGGAACTGCTTGTGACCAAGCTCGCCGGCGTCCCGTAGGGCCGATCATTCTCCACGACCGGCAACTGGCTGAAATCATGTTCGATCATGCGCGCCACGGCGTCGTGCAGGGTCGCGCCAGGAGTGATCGTCTCGAGCGGCGGTTGCCCCTGAATCAGAAGCTGGATCGAAACGGCCATGGGGAAATCGAAGGAGTTGGATTTCTGAATTTTGTCTCGTGAAGAGCGGATAAATACTGCGATTTCCACCCGCCGCACAAGACCGCACTCACAATTCATGATGCCGTTTACAAGCCTCACCCCTCCGCCGGCGCCTCCGCGTTGAGGTAGAGCAGCTCCGCGCCGTGCGGCTGCAGGCGCAGGGCGCTCACGCGCGCGTGGTCGATGCGCAGGCGGAATGCGGCCTCCAGCGGCAGCCCCAGCGCCGTGCAGAGCAGCGCGCGGATGCTCCCCGCGTGCGCCACCACCGCGATCGAACTCTCGCCCGGCAGCTCCGCCGCCCACTTGGCGACACGCGCGGCCACGTCCGCGAAGCTCTCACCGTCGGGCGTCCGTGTCTCCACCCACGCGTTCATCCACGCGCGCAGCCGCGGCCCGTCCGCCGCGTCCAGCTCGCTCCA
>NZ_DASURI010000249.1:0-6887 GCF_036280135.1 Longimicrobium sp. | reverse complement strand
GCGGGCCCGCCCGGGACCGGGCGTCCGCCCCGGCCGCGGGGCGGCCGCAGCAGCCGTGGTCGACGGACCACGAGCTGGCCCGCGTGTCGCGGGCCGAGGTGCCGGGCTTTGCCGGCTTCTACCTGCAGGACGACGGCACGCCCGTCATCCGCCTGACGGACCCGCGGCAGCGCGGCGCGGCGGAGCGGTACCTGGCCCGCGAGCTGGCCGGCGCGCGCCGCGGCCGCAACGCCGGCGCCCCGCAGCGGCCTGTGTTCCGCGACGCGAAGTACGACTTCGCGCAGCTCAAGGAGTGGGCAGACCCGCTGGCCGCGCTGGCCACCTCGCGGAGCGACGTGTACACCATCGACGTGGACGAGGTGGAGAACCGCGTGCGCGTGGGCGTGGCGGACCCGGGCGCCATCGCGGCCGTGCGGGCCGAGGCCGCGCGCGTCGGCGTGCCGGGCGACGCGCTGTTCGTGGAGACGCAGCCCCGGCCCGAGCCGCGCATCACCGTGCAGGACTGGCACCCCAACCTGCAGGGGGGCATCCAGATCGCCTCGTCCGTGGGGCTGTGCACGCAGGGGTTCAACGCCTTCCGCGACGGCTACTGGATCTTCGTCACCAACTCGCACTGCACCAGCACCTACTTTGGGCCCGACGGCAGCACCCTCTACCAGAACACCGTCGCGGCCGGCAACTCGGTGGGCACCGAGATCGCGGACCGCGGCCTGTACGACTGCATCGGCACCGGCTTCCAGTGCCGCCAGGCGGACGCCGCGTACATCTACCAGTCGCACAACCGCGGCATCCTGTCGGGCATCATCGCGCGCACGCCCTGGGGCTACGGCGCGCCGGGCGGGCTGACGATCAACGGCACGTACAACATCACGGCCCGGTACGCGGGCGGCGCGCCCGTGGGGACGTGGCTGGACAAGACGGGGCGCACGAGCGGCTCCACGTACGGGCAGGTGACGCAGTCGTGCGTGACCATCGGCAACCTGGTGTGCCAGGACATCTCCAACATCTGGTCGCAGCCCGGCGACAGCGGCTCGCCCATCGTGTCGTGGATCGGCGGCGCCAGCGGCTACGACGCGGAGCTGTACGGCATCCTGTGGGGCGGCCCCAACGGCAACTGGAACGTGACGTACTCCAGCCGGCTGGGCGGGATCGAGTGGGACCTGGGCCCCCTCTACGGCCTGTGCAGCAACGGCCTGTGCTGAGGACGGATCCGCAGGCCTGAGTCGGCCGGCGTGACGGAGGACGGGCCCGGCCGCGTGGCGGCCGGGCCCGTCGTCGTCCTCTCCCGCGAGACCCCTGCTGGCGCCGCATCCCGTCCACCGCTAGAAGTAGTGTCCGCGTGGGGCCGCTGGAGTGGCCATGGGAGAAACGGGAACGGAGGATCCGCCGGATGAAAAGCGTGGGACTGGTGGGCGGGCTGGGGCCGGAATCGACGATCGACTACTACCGCCGCATCCTGGCCGCGTGGGAGCGGCTGGAGCCCGGGACGGCGCCGTCCATCGTCATCGACAGCGTGGACGTACGGCTGGGGCTGCGGCTGGTGGAGACGGACCGGCCCGCGCTCGTGGAGTACCTGGGGGCGTCGCTGCGGCGGCTGGCGGGCGCGGGCGTGGACTTCGCCGCGCTCACGGCCAACACGCCGCACGTGGTGTTCGACGAGCTGGCGGCGCGCTCGCCCGTGCCCCTGGTGAGCATCGTGGAGGTGTGCGCGGCGGAGGCCCGCCGGCGCGGGGTGCGGCGCCCCCTCCTGCTGGGCACGCGCTTTACCATGGAGGCGCCCTTCTACCCCGCCGTGTGCGCGCGGCACGGCGTGGACGTGGTGATCCCGGACGAGGACGACCGCGCCTGGATCCACGCGCGCTACGTGGAGGAGCTGCTGCGCGGCGATTTTCGCGACGGGACGCGCCAGGGCTTCGTGGACCGCGTGCGCCGCCTGTGTGACCGCGAGCAGGCGGACAGCGTCATCCTGGGCGGCACGGAGCTGCCGCTGCTGCTGACGGGCGAATCCGTCGCGGGCCTGCCCGTGCTGGATACGACTGCGCTGCACGTGGACGCCCTCGTCGCGCGTCTGCGCGCGGCCTGACCGAGGGGCGCGGAGGAGATCGATTCCTCCGCGCCCGGTCAGCCGTTCCATCGCTCCGGACGGGACGCAACGATCTGCGAACCAGTCACCCACTGATGGCCTGTCCGCCGGCGATCTCCGACGTGAGCAATCCGTAACCTCCTGGCCGAATTACCCCTGGCAGCGCTTGTTCGTGGAGCGGGGGGCGTCCGGACGACAGGCGTCGTTTGAAAGGAGGAATCCAATTCCCGCTACTACTTGCGGCATACTCCTTATCCGCAGATAATTGATGAAGGGGCGCCGCCCCTCGGCGCCCTTCACCCCACCCCTCGAGAGGGAGCACATGCGGTACAACAAATCCGTTCCCGCGGTCGTCCTCGCCCTGCTGGCCGCCGCAGCCTGCGACACCCCCGACGCGGGCCTCGCCCCCGAGCCGGCCGACGCCGGGCTGGACCGGGCCGCCCCCCAGGCCTTTCACACGCCCGACGACGAGTTTGCCCGGGCGGCCCGCGCCGAGGTGCCCGGCTTTGCCGGCTTCTACCTCAAGGACGACGGCACGCCCGTGGTGCGGCTGACGGACCCCTCGCAGCGCGGCGCGGCCCAGCGGTACCTGGCGCAGCACTTTATCGCGGCGCGGCGCGGCCGCCACGCCGGCGCCCCCGCGCAGCCCGAGTTCGCGGCGGCGTCGTACGACTTCGCGCAGCTGCACGACTGGGCCGAGGCCATCACGCCGCTCATGCAGCGCAACCCGGACGTGTTCCTGGTGGACGTGGACGAGGTGCAGAACCGCGTGCTGGTGGGCGTGGCGGACGCGTCGGCCACGGCGGCGGTGCGCTCCGAGGCGGCCCGCCTGGGCATTCCCGGCGCGGCGCTGGGCGTGCAGACGCAGCAGCGTCCCGAGGTGCGCGCCACCGTGCGTGACCGCTTCACGACGACGGTGGGCGGCATCCAGATCGCCTTTGGGCAGTACCTGTGCACGCTGGGCTTCAACGCCAGGCGCGTGTCCACAGGGGCCAACATCTACGTCACCAACTCGCACTGCACGGGCACGCAGTACGCCACGGACGGCATCGCCATCTACCAGAACACGGTGGCGTCGGGGAACCAGATCGGCCACGAGGTGGCGGACCGCGGGCTGTACGCCTGCGTGAGCGGCGTGGCCAGCTGCCGCCAGGCGGACGCGGCGTACATCAGCAACAACGGCACGCGCACGGTGGGCCAGGGCGGCATCGCGCGCACCGCGTGGGCCACGGGCGCGGCCGGCGGGCTTACGGTGACGGGCGAGTACGACGTCATCGGCCGCTACACGGGCACCCTTCCCGTGGGCAGCTACCTGGACAAGACGGGCCGCACCAGCGGCAGCACGTACGGCCAGGTCACCAACTCGTGCGTGACCATCGGCAGCCTGCGCTGCCAGGACATCTCCAAGGTGTGGTCGGAGGGCGGCGACAGCGGCTCGCCGGTGTTCGTGTACATCGGCGGCAGCGGCACGGCGGAGAACGACGTGCAGCTGCACGGCGTGATGTGGGGCGGTCCCGGCACGGACTACACGACGACGTACTCCAGCCGCCTGTCGGGCATCGAGGCGGACCTAGGCGCGCTGACCAACCTGTGCCGTCCGGGCTACGGCTGCTGAGGTTGAACGGCTGAACGGAAACTGATTTTCTCACGCAGAGAGAGCAGAGGCAGCAGAGGACTTCATCGCGCGATGAAATCCTCTGCTGCCCCTGCTCCCTCTGCGTGAAAATGCAGTTGGTCCGTTAGACGGAGGCGAGCACGGCGGGGGGATGCAGCACGCGGCCCAGGCGGGCGATGCCCTCGTGGATCTGCTCCGCCGACAAACGCGAGAAGTTCAGGCGCATGGCGTTGACGCCCCGCACGCCGCCCTCCGCGCAGAACGCCCGCCCGGGGATGAACGCCACGCCCGCCTCCTCCACCGCGCGGCGCAGCAGCACCGCCGTATCCACCTCCCGCGGCATCTCCACCCACACGAACATCCCCGACGACGGGCGGCTCCAGCGCGCCTCCGCCGGAAAGTGCTCCTCCAGCGCCGACAGCATGGCGTCGCGCCGGGCCGCGTACTCCGCCCGCAGGTGTGCCAGGTGCGCGTCCAGGGGATCGCCGTCCAGGTACGCCGTGAGCGTGCGCTGGGCAAAGTTGCTCACGTCCAGGTCGCCGCCCTGCTTGAGGATGCTCAGCCGCCGCACCACCGGCTCCGGCGCCACCACCCAGCCCACGCGCAGCCCCGGCGCCATGATCTTGCTGAACGAGCCCATGTACAGCACCCACTCCGGCTCCAGCGACCGCAGCGTGGGCGGCGCGTCCGCGTCGTAGCGCAGCAGGCCGTACGCGTCGTCCTCGATCACGGGCACGCCGTAGTCCCGCGCCAGCGCCGCCAGCCGACGCCGCGACGCCGCGGGGAGGGTGGCGCCCAGCGGGTTGTGGCCCTCGGGGATGGTGTACACGAGCGACGGGCGCTCGCCGCCGGCCAGCAGCGCCTCCAGCGCGTCCACGTCCATCCCCGTCTGCGGGTCGGTGGGCACCGTCAGCACGCGCGGCTGCAGGGGGCGCAGCGAGTTGAGCATCCCGTCGTACGTCACCTGCTCCGTGACGACGGTGCCGCCGGGGCTCACCAGCAGCTGGCCCAGCAGGCTCATGGCCTGCTGCGCCCCGTTCGTGATGAACACCTCGCCCTCCGTGCACGCCACGCCGCGCCGGGCCATCAGCGCCACCACGTGGGCGCGCAGGCGGGGCAGGGGAAGGTCGTACTGCAGCGCCTCGGGGTCCGCCCGCAGCACGTGCTGCGCGGCGCGCGCGTACTCCGCCACGGGAAACAGCTCCGCCGCGGGCATCCCCAGCGCGAAGCTCAGCAGGCCGGGGCGCGCCAGCAGCGTGTGGATCTCGCGCAGCGCGCTCTGCCGGACCTCCCGCGTCCACGCCGCGAAGGGAAACTCGTGCTTCGACGGGGCCGGTGCGGACATGATCTCGCCTTTCATCTTCGTCAGGTGGGGGACGGATGCGTGTCGTCAGGCGTTTGCGCTCTCATTGCGCCGCCGCTGAAAGGCATCCACACGTCGGCTGATTTGCCTGGAGGGTCGCGCAAACTGTCGCCACGCGTGAGATGGGCCGCCTGCCGGCTCACCTGTGCGCGACTGCGCCCGGGGGATGAAATCGGCTCGATGAAGCGGGCGAGGGAGGAACGCCGCGGGTACCGCCGAGGGCGCCCCGTCCTGTGCCTGATCCCGTCGCACATGCGAAAAATGTTGAAGAGACGGAGGATGTGCAAGACGATCCAGGCGCTCTCCGTCCGGGTTTGGCGGGTGCGAGGGATTTCGCGCGCAACGGCTACGGAGTGGTCGATGCGGCCTGCAGCCGATTCCGGGAGCACACGGAGGGAGTACGGGTTACGGTGCGGGATCAGGTGAGACAAGGACCCTAAATACGCGGGCGGCCATGGCTTGACGTACACACGGTAGAGGACCCAATATGTAGGCACACTCAAACGGCGTCGTGGATTCCCCGTCCGTCGCCCTCGCGCGCGTGGAGCGCCCGCCCTCCGGGCAGCGGGTGCGGATGCGTGCGGGGACAGGTGCGCTCCGGGTGCATCCCCCTTCGCGACCGCGTCCACGCGTTCCCCGAACTTCTGAAGTATCCCCCGATGTCCCTCACCTTCGACGTCTCGAGCGATCCCGACGGCCTGGCGCTCCCCGCGGAGCCGTGGTCCCCCACGGCCGACCTGTCGATCGTCCCCGACGCCGCCGCGGTGGTGGGCGACGGCCGCGTGACCTACGCGGAGCTGGAGCGGCGCTCGGCCCGCGCGGCCCAGGCCCTGCGGGCGCGCGGCGTGGGCGCGGAGGTGTGCGTGGCCGTCTGCGTGCGGGCCCGCGCCCAGGCGCTCGTGGCGTCCCTGGCCGTGTGGAAGGCCGGCGGCGCCTGCCTGCCGCTGGACGCGGCCGCCGCGCCGGAGGACGTGGCGGCCGCGCTGGCGGACGCCTCCGTCTCCCTGCTGCTGGCGGACGCGGAGCTCGCGGCGTCGCTCCCCGCCGGTCCCTGGCGCGTGCTGACGCTGGAGGCGCTGGACGGCGGCGCGGCCGAGGCGCGGGTGCGCATCCCCGCCCTCCGCATCGACCCGGTGGATCGTGACGCCATGAATCGTGATCCGATGGACCGCGACGGGGCGGAGTACGCGGCGCCGCGCGCGCCGCTGGAGGAGGTGCTGGCGACGGTCTGGGCCGACGTGCTGCGGGTGGAGCGCGTGGGCGTGCACGACAGCTTCTTCGAGCTGGGGGGCAACTCGCTGCTGGCCACGCGCGTGGCGTCGCGCATCCGCGAGGTGCTGGGGCTGGAGCTGCCCCTGCGGGCCCTGTTCGACGCGCCCACCGTCGCCGAGCTGGCCCGGCGCGTGGGCGGGCTGCGCGCGGCCGAGCTGCCGCCCATCGTCCCCGTGGACCGCGCGGCGCCCCTGCCGCTCTCGTTCGCGCAGGAGCGGCTGTGGTTCCTGGACCGGCTGCAGCCCGGCGGCGCCTTCTTCAACGTCCCCGTGGCCCTGCGGCTGGAGGGCGCGCTGGACGTGGAGGCCCTGGAGCGCGCCCTGGGCGAGACCGTCCGCCGCCACGAGGCCCTGCGCACCGTCGTCCGCGAGGAGGACGGCGCGCCCGTGCAGGGCGTGGCGCCCTTCGCCGGCTTCACGCTCCCCGTGGAGGACCTGTCCGCCCCGGGCGCGTCGGAGCGCGACGACGAGGTGCGCCGGCGCGTGGCGGACGAGGTCGCGCGGCCGTTCGACCTCGTGGCGGGGCCGCTGTTCCGCGCGCGGCTGCTGCGGCTG
>NZ_DASURI010000248.1:0-3299 GCF_036280135.1 Longimicrobium sp. | reverse complement strand
TCCGCTCCGATAGCGACATGTACACGCTGGGCTACCGGTTTCGCCCGTGGCGCGAAGGGAAAGCCATCGCGGACGGCCCGTCCATCAAGGCGTACATCGAGGAGACGGCGCGCGCGTACGGCATCGACCGCCGGATCCGCTTTCGGCACCGCGTGGTGCGGGCGGAGTGGTCGTCCGCGGAGGCGCGCTGGACGGTGACGGCGGAGGCGGGCCCGGAGCGCGCGATCGTCCGCCTGACCTGCGGATTTCTCTACACCTGCACGGGCTACTACGACTACGCGCAGGGCTACACGCCCGCGTGGCCGGGGACGGAGCGCTTCGGGGGGCGCATCGTTCATCCGCAGCACTGGCCGCGGGACCTGGACTATGCGGGGAAGCGCGTCGTCGTCATCGGCAGCGGGGCCACGGCCGTCACGATTGTCCCCGCGATGGCGCAAAGGGCGGCGCACGTGACCATGCTGCAGCGCTCGCCCACGTACGTTGCCGCGCAGCCGGGGCAGGACCGCATTGCCCACGCCCTGCGGCGTGCGTTGCCGGAGGGCGCGGCGTACGCGGCCACCCGGTGGAAGAACGTGCTCAAGAGCATGTTCTACTACACCCTGGCGCGCAAGCGCCCGGCGCTCTTCAAGAAGGCGCTGCGCAAGGGCGTGCGGATGGCGCTGGGCCCGGAATACGACGTGGACACGCACTTTCGTCCGCGGTACGAGCCGTGGGACGAGCGCCTGTGCATCGTCCCGGACGGTGACCTGTTCCAGGCGATCCGCGGCGGCCGCGCGTCCGTCGTCACAGATCACATCGAGACGTTCACGGAGACGGGCATCCGCCTGCGCTCCGGCGCGGAACTGGATGCGGACGTCGTCGTCACGGCCACGGGGCTGAACCTGAAGATCCTGGCCGGCGTGACCCTCGCCGTCGACGGGCAGACGGTCGATCTCGCCAGGACGATGGCGTACAAGGGGATGATGTACAGCGACGTGCCCAACGTGGCGTCCGCGTTCGGCTACACGAACGCCTCGTGGACGCTCAAGTGCGACCTCGTGGCCCAGCACGTCTGCCGCCTGCTGAACCACATGCGGCGCCACGGCCTGGTGCAGGTCACGCCGCGCCGCACGGACCCATCGCTCGCGGAGGAGCCCGTGCTGGATTTCACTTCGGGCTACGTGCGGCGGGCGCTGGACAGCCTGCCGCGGCAGGGGTCGAAGGCGCCCTGGCGGCTGCACCAGAACTACGTGAAGGACCTGCTGTCGCTCCGAATGGGCCGCGTGGACGACCCCGCGCTGGAGTTTCGCCGGGGCGGGGCAGGGGCCGCGCGCGGGCGATCCACCTCCACGGAGGCCGGGCGATGAGCCGGACGATGCGGTTGGCGGGGCGGACGGCCGTCGTCACGGGCGCGGCGAGCGGGATCGGGCGGGCCGTGGCTGCGTCGCTGGCCCGGCGCGGCTGCCACCTGGCTCTGGTGGACGTGAACGAGGCGGGGCTGGCGGAGACGGCGGCGCTCGTCGGCGCGCCGGGTCTGCGCATCAGCCGCCATCGCCTGGACGTGTCGGACCGCGCGGCGGTGGCGGCGTTCCCGGCCCAGGTGACGGCGGAGCACCCGGGCGTGGACCTCCTCGTCAACAACGCGGGCGTGGCCGTGGGCGGCACGTTCGAGCAGGTGAGCGAGGCGGACTTCGAGTGGCTGTTCGAGATCAACTTCTGGGGCGTGGTGCGGATGACGCGCGCCTTTTTGCCCCTGCTGCGCGCCAGTGACGACGCGCGGCTGGTGAACCTGTCGAGCGTCTTCGGCTTGGTGGCGCCGGCGGGGCAGGTGGCGTATGCGTCCAGCAAGTTCGCCGTGCGCGGGTTCAGCGAGGGGCTGCGGCACGAGCTGGTGGGATCGAACGTGGGCGTGACCGTCGTGCACCCCGGCGGTGTGGCGACGCAGATCGCCAACAGCGCGCGCGTGCCCGCCGGCGTGTCGGAGGACGAAGTGGCGCGGCGCCGCGCGCGCACCAACCGCATGCTGCGGCTGCCGCCGGACGAAGCGGGCGAGATCATCGTCCGGGGCATCGAGCAGCGGAAGTCGCGTGTGCTCGTCGGCAAGGACGCGCACGCGCTGTCGCTGCTCGCTCGTTTGGCGCCCGTGTCGTACTGGAAGCTGCTCGCGGGCAGGATCCGCGGATAAGCGCGGCATCCTGAAACGATTTTCTCACGCAGAGGGAGCAGGGGCAGCAGAGGATTTCATCGCGCGATGAAGTACTCTGCTGCCCCTGCTCCCTCTGCGTGAGAATTCAGTTTTCTGTTGCTCGATTCAGACGGGCGCGGGGAGGGAATCGCGCAACGCGAGCAGCTGGCGCCAGATGCGGGCCGACTCCTCGCGCTTTCGCACGGCCCACGCGTCCGATTCGAAGGGCTCCAGGTTCAGCGTCACAGCCGCCAGCGAGCTTTCCGCGCCAGCCAGCGCGAGACTCGCCGCCGTGCGCGCGTCGCTGGATGCGCTCCGCATCCCGTGATCGAACAGCTCCTTCGCCAGGACCGCCAGCGCCAGGCTCGCCTCCGCGACCTCCAGCGGCAGCTCGATGGCGGGACGGAGCGCCTCGACGGCCTTCGCGGCGAGCGCCTCCTTCTCAGACTCGTCCGCCGCGTCCCGCGCCCTTCGCGCCTCGATCACGCGCTGAAAGATGCGGGCATCCTCGGCGATGCTCCGCGTGAGCCGCTCGCCGATGGTCGCGGCCTGTCCCGCGATTTCCGTGGCCCGATCGCGGAAGCCGGGCTCCTCCTCGTTGCGGCAGGTGATCTGCGCCACCATCCCGATCAGCCCCGCCGCGACCGCGCCCGCCACGCCAGCCGCCGTCCCCACGCCCGGGCACGGATCGCCCGAGGTGAAGCACGCGACGAGGTCCGACAGCGGCAGGTCCAGGCGATTGACTGCGTCGGTCATCGAGAGATCCAGGATCGGGCAGAGGGGCGGAACGAGGAGCGAGACCAACGCATCCGACGTGCCCTCCTCCGGCTCCGCGGATGAAAACCGGCGGATGGGGTGGCGGATCGCGGGCCGGCGCGCGACACTGTAGGCGTTGCCGCTTCCCCTGACCGCGCACCTGGTGCCATGAAGAAGCTCTGGATTTTCCTCCTGCTGCTCGCGCCGGCGACGGTCCGCGCGCAATCCGCCGCCGACTCGGCGCTCGTCGGGCGCATCCTGCTCGCGGAAGACCGGCGCGACGCCACGGACGCGGCCCTCGCGGCGGGGCTGCGGCACGACGACCCGCGCGTGCGGATGCTCGCCAGCCGCGCGCTGGGACGCATCCGCGATCCGCAGT
>NZ_DASURI010000247.1:0-12516 GCF_036280135.1 Longimicrobium sp. | reverse complement strand
ACTCGCTGCTCGCCCGCGACTTCCTGATGGTGGGGCGCGTGGCCGCCACGCCGGCCAACTTTGGCGGATACCTCCCCGCGGGGGTCACCGTGCAGGAGCGGCTGGTGCGCTGGGAGCGGCAGGGCGACCGCGTGATCCTGCGCGGCGTGGAGACGGGCGCCGTGGCGGCGGACAGCCTGCCCATCGCGCGGTCGGTGGCCAGCAACTACCTGGGCGTCATCCTGGCCGCCTTCCCCGTGCAGGCGTACACGGCGGACAGCGCGGCCGTCATCGACGTCACGGACTTCTTCGGGGGCGACACGCCGGGGCTCAGCGGGCTCACCACGCAGCAGCGCGAGCAGTTCAAGGTGCGCCGGCTGGACCCCGCGCGCAGCTTCGTGAACGCCGTGCGCAGCTATCCGCTGAACGTGGAGGTGCGCCACACGCAGACCTTCGAGGCCACGGCGCCCCCCAGCGACCGCGCGGGCGGCACCATCACCCTGGAGATGCGGCAGTCGCTGGTGCTGCTGCCCCGCGTGCCCATGCGCCCGCGCTACGGGGACCCGCGCGCCGGCTTCTACACCGTGGACCGCATCAACTACGGGCTCGAGGCGCAGGCGGCGGAGACGGAAAGCTTCATCACGCGCTGGCGGCTGGAGCCGTCGGACCCGGCGGCGTACGCGCGCGGTGAGCTGGTGGAGCCCGTGAAGCCCATCGTCTACTACATCGACCCGGCCACGCCCGCCCGCTGGCGCCCGTTCGTGCGGCAGGGGGTGGAGGACTGGGGCCGCGTCTTCGAGAAGGCCGGCTTTCGCAACGCCGTGCGGGTGATGGACCCGCCCTCGCCCGCCGAGGACCCGGAGTGGGACCCGGAGGACATCCGCTACTCCGTGGTGCGCTGGGCCGCCAGCACCACGCGCAACGCGCAGGGGCCCAGCACGGTGGACCCGCGCTCGGGCGAGATCATCGAGAGCGACATCGTGTGGTACCACAACCACATGCGCAGCTACCGCAACCGGCTGATGATCGAGACGGGCGCGGCCAACCCCTCCGCGCGCTCGCTCGACATCCCCGAGCCGCTGATGGGCGAGACCATGCGCCAGGTGATCACCCACGAGATTGGCCACGCGCTGGGGCTTCCGCACAACATGATCGCCAGCGCGTCGTTCCCCGTGGACTCGCTGCGCAGCACGTCGTTCACGCGGCGCTACGGCGTGAGCGCCACCATCATGGACTACGCCCGGCAGAACTACGTGGCCCAGCCGGGCGACGGCCTGCAGCCCAACGACTTCATCCGCCGGCTGGGGCCCTTCGACGACTTCATCATCGAGTGGGGCTACCGCGTGTTTCCCGACGCGCCCACGCCCGAGTCGGAGCGGCCCCTGCTGGACCGCATGCTCTCCGCGTCGTCGGGGCCCATGAAGTACCGGTACCTGCCGCAGTACCTGAGCGGCATCGACCCCCGCGCGCAGACGGAGGACCTGGGCGACGACCCCGTGGCCGCCACGGGCTACGCCCTGCAGAACCTGCAGCGCGTGGTGCCCAACCTGGCCGCGTGGACGGCGCGGCCCGGCGAGGACGACGGGGACCTGGCGGAGCTGTACCGCGAGACGGTGGGGATGTGGGGAACCTACATGCGCCACGTGGCCAGCGTGATCGGCGGGGTGCGGGTGGACCCGCGCACGGCGGGCGAGCCCGGCGCCGTCTACTCGCCCGTGGGGCGCGCGGAGCAGCAGCGGGCGCTGGCGTTCCTGGCGCAGAACGCCATCCGCACGCCGTCGTGGCTGGCGCCGGCCGGCATCACGCGGCGCGTGGGCGGAACGACGCTGGCCACGGCGCAAGCGTCCGTGGTGACGGCGCTGCTGGAGGCGCGGCGGCTGGACCGGCTGGCGCTGAGCGTGGAGATGGACCCGGGGGCGGCGTACGCGCCGGCGGAGTACCTGGCGGACCTGCGCCGCGCCGTGTGGAGCACGTCCGCGCCCGACGCCAACCTGCGCGCCCTGCACCGCGTGTACCTGGACCGCCTGGGCGCGCTGGTGTCGCCGTCCGCCGCCCCGGCCGGCGGTGGCGGTGAAGGCGGCGAGGGCCCGCCGCCGCCGCTGCTGGCGCCCCTGAACGTGTCCCGCAGCGACCTGCCGGCCCTGGCCCGCGCCGAGCTCACGACGCTCCGCACGCAGGCCCGGCGCCTGGCCGCCTCGGCGCCGGAGGGCGTGCAGCGCGCCCACTGGGCGGACGTGGCCGCGCGCATCGACCAGATCCTGGACCCCGCCGGCCGCGCGACGGCGACGGCGCGGTAGGTCGCCCGAGCAGACTGGCATGAACGAAGGCCTCCGCGGCGCATCCGCTGCGGGGGCTTCTTCATGACCCTGTTCCGGTCAGCAAACCTGTGCGCAGCGCGAGTTCCGTTTCGAGCGCGGCTGCGGGCGCTGTCGCGGTGAATGGATTCCAATCTGTCCTGAAAGACTCTTGAATCGTGAGCGTCTTCGCAATATCTTCGGGCGTGCCGTTGCAGATCTTCTCAGCTTGGAGGTTCCAGATGCCCAGTTCCAAAACGACCGGTTCCAAGGCTGCATCGAACGCTTCAAAGACCCTGGCGAATCAGTCTACCGGCGCGAACTCAAAGAAGGCCGCCGGAAGCGCCCTTTCGCAGACCAACGCTCCCGCCAAGAGCACGTCCAGCAAAGCGGCGACGGCGGCTTCCAAGGTGCTCCAGGACGGGCGCACGAGCGCGACCTCCAAGTCCGCTGCCGCAAGCGCGCTTTCCCAGAAGAGCAAGGGCAAGAAGTAGCGGTTCTCTCTGGTCCGCTTCATCCGCGTGCAGCGGTCATGGCCGCGGGGATCATCGATCCCTGCGGCTTTGCTTTGCGCGCGGGGCTCTACCACACCTGCGCTCAAGGTCCCTTCCGGCACTTGTAGTCTCCGCCACGAATCCGCTAAATTTTCCGGTTCCGCGCGCGGCAGCCCGGGCGCGCGGCTGAATTCAGATCGATCGACCCTCATCCAGAACGCAACCGACAGGAGGCAAGTGTGGCTGAGCAGGCGCAGCAGTTCGCCTTTCAGGCCGAGGTGCAGCGGCTCCTCGACCTGGTGATCCACTCGCTCTACACGGACAAGGAGATCTTTCTCCGCGAGCTGGTCTCCAACGCGTCCGACGCCATCGACCGGCTTCGCTTCGAGGCGCTCACGGACCCGGGGCTTCTCCCGGAAGGACACGAGCCCAGGATCCGCCTCGTCCCGGACAAGGAGAGCCGCACCCTCACCATCGAGGACGACGGCATCGGCATGACGCGCGACGAGGTGGTGCGGAACATCGGCACCATCGCCCGGTCGGGCACGCGCGAGGCCCTGGAGCAGATCAAGGAAAAGGCGGCCGAGGGCGCGGCGCAGCTCATCGGCCAGTTCGGCGTGGGCTTCTACTCGTCGTTCATGGTGGCGGACCGCGTGGAGCTCGTCACGCGCAAGGCGGGCACGGACGGGGCGGTGCGCTGGACGTCGTCCGGCGACGGCTCGTTCACCGTGGACGACGCCGAGCGCGACCGGCCCGGCACCACCATCGTGCTGCACCTCAAGCCGGTGGACAGCGAGAACGGCATCGAGGACTACACGGACCGCTGGGTGCTGCAGCGCATTGTGCGTCAGCACGCGGACTTCATCACCTATCCCATCCTGCTTCCCGCCGAGAAGCCGGAAGAGGTGCCGGAGGGCGAGACGCCGCAGCCCGAAAAGCCGCTCAACTCCATGAAGCCCATCTGGGCGCGGCCGCCGGCGGAGGTCACGAAGGAAGAGTACGCGGACTTCTACAAGCAGATCTCGCACGACTGGTCCGAGCCGCTGGAGACCATCCACACGCGGGCCGAGGGGCTGGTGGAGTACCAGGCCGTCCTCTTTGTTCCGTCGCGCGGGGCCACGGACCTGTACTACCCGGGCTTCAAGCCCAACCTGCGGCTGTACGTAAAGCGCATGCTGGTCCGCGAGAACAGCGAGGAGCTGCTGCCGCGGTGGATGCGCTGGGTGCGCGGCGCCGTGGATTCGCCGGACCTGCCGCTGAACGTGTCGCGCGAGATGCTGCAGAGCGACCGCCACGTCCGGCAGATCCGCCGCGCGCTGACCAGGAAGGTGCTCGACACGCTCAAGAAGCTGCTGGAGAACGACCGCGCCAGGTACGAGACGTTCTGGCGCGAGCTGGGACGGGCCGTAAAGGAGGGCGTGGACAGCGATTACGAGAACCGCGACGCGTTGCTGGGCCTGCTGCTGTTCGGCTCGTCGCGCGACGCCGAGGCGCTGGGCACGCTGGCCGAGTACGTGGAGCGGATGCCGGAGTCGCAAAAGGACATCTGGTACCTCACGGGCTCGTCGCGCGAGCAGATCGAGAACTCGCCCGCGCTGGAGGCGTTCCGCGACCGCGGATGGGAGGTGCTGTACCTGACCGACCCCGTGGACGAGCTCGTGGTGCAGTCCGTGACGGAGTTCGAGGGCAGAAAGGTGCGCAGCGCCGGCAAGGGCGCCGTGGAGCTGGAGGAGGGCGAGAAGAAGGAATCCGGCGAGGAGCAGAAGAAGGAGTTCGAGCCGTTCCTGGAAGCCGTGCGCAAGCGCGTCGACACGTGGGTCAAGGAGGTGCGCCTGTCCGGCCGCCTCACCAAGTCGCCCGCCGTGCTCGTTGTCGCCGAGCACGACTACTCGCCGCAGCTGGAGCGGCTGCTGTCGCAGGGGCGCACGGACGGCTACCGGCAGCGCCGCATCCTGGAGCTCAACGCGTCGCACCCCATGGTGCAGGGGCTTCGCCGCCGCTTCGACGCCAACCCGGAGGACAGCGTCGTGGGCGACTACGCCGAGCTGCTGCTGGGCTGGTCGCTCCTGGCCGAGGGCAGCGAGCCGCACGACCCCGTGCGCTTTACCCAGCTCGTGGCCGGCCTGATGGAGACGGGCCTGGACGCCGCGCCGGCCCCCTCCGCGTCCGCCGGGACGGATGCGTCGGCCGGGGAGTCCACGTCGGCGGATGCGGCCCCGTCGGATGCATCGGTGCAGGCGGGTACGTCGACCGAGGCGGATACGTCGGCCGAGGCGGGTACGTCGAGCGAGGCGAGCGGGGCATCGTCCGATTCTGCCGCGGAGGAAGCCGGCGCGAGCGCGGACTAAACCGGAGGAAGGACGATGCGGGTCCGGCGGCGATCCGCATCGTCGATCCTGGTCCGTCCGAAGACGGCTCCCCGCCGGAGCGAATGGATTCGCCGCTGGAAAGGCACGAAGTCCGCCCGCGCGGACTGCATGGCCGTCATCCTGCCCGGCGCAGAAGTTCGCGGCAGCAGAAAGCCCTCCCTGGTCGCGATCGGGGGGGGCTTTCTCCGTCTTCACCGCCCGTGCGCAGCCGCATCAGCATGGGAGCAGTTGCAGCGATCCGCCCGGGGATGCAGATTCCGCACGAATCGTCCGCGACTGCGCGGGCTGCCGGCCTTTCCTCGGCACGATCCGTCAGCCTCCCCTCTCGGCTCCTTCCCCCATGCCGCCGACCAGCCTGAGCCGCCTCCTGGGCGAGCACATCGTCCGGGACAAGGAAGCGCACGACCTTTCGCGCAACGCGGAGTTCGCGCGTTTCCAGTTCCTGGGCTACCGCACCTCCGCCACGGCGGTGGAGCTCGTGGCCCTCTGCGACGCGGACGGGCTGAACGAAGGTGACGTCGTGCGCCTGCGCGACGAGTTCTTCGACCTCGTTCGGCGCCTGCCGCACCAGTACGGGCTCAAGCCGCGCGGCCGCAATCCCAACGGGCTGCTGGGGTTCGTTTTCGCGGACGGGTGTCCCGAGCCCATGGCGCGCTTCATCGCCCGGCAAACGCGCATCGACCACACGGCGAACACCGGCGGTGTCTCCGTGGCGTGGGCCATCGACGTGCGGAACGAGCGCATCCACACGCACGACAACCCCGTCTCGGTCTATCCCCCCGTCGTCGTTCTCGCCCGCACGGTCTATCCCGGGCTGGAGTACCTGCAGGGGCTGCTGTCCGGGATCACCAAGGAGTCGCGCAAGGCGCCACCCACGGAATGGGAACGGACGGATGCGGCACTCGCGGGGGACGACGATACGCCGGGCTACGGACGGGGCGGCAGGCGCACCGGCGGCCCGGTCAAGGTACTCTTTCTCGCGGCCAACTCGCAGACGCGGCCCATGGAGCTGGAGAAAGAGTGGGTCCGCATCGATACGGATCTGCGGATGGCCATGGTCCGCGAAGGCGTGTCCGGCAAGGCCGTGTGGGAAGCGAGCATGGACCGCCTGATGCAGGCGCTGCTGGACGAATCGCCCTCCATCCTGCACTTCTCCGGGCACGGCAGAACCCACGGCATCGTCCTGCAGAGCGCTTCGGGCGAGGCGCAGGTGGTGTCGGGCGCCGCGCTGGGACGGCTGCTCAAGCTGTTCAGGGACACGCTGCAGTGCGTGGTGCTGAACGCCTGCTGGTCCGAGTCGCAGGCGCATGCGATCCGCGAGCACGTTCCGCACGTGGTGGGCATGCGGGAGCGCATCCTGGACTCGGACGCACTGGCGTTCACCTCCGGGTTCTACAAGGCGATTGCCGCGGGCAGGGACGTGGAGTTCGCCTTCGAGATGGCCGCCGCCAACGTCCAGGCGCAGGGCAACGGGGGCGAGAGGAACCTCGTCCTGATCTGAATGGTCCGCAGGTGTTGCACGAAGCCCTCCCCCGACCGCGATCGAGGGAGGGCTTCGTACGTCCGATCCGCGTCCGCCGTGCTACTGCGCGACGACGCGCTTCCAGCTGCCGGCGGGGAGCACGGCGTTCTCGCCCTCCACCTGGTTCAGGATGGCCAGCTCGGCCAGGGGGATCACGGACGGGTTCTGGCGGTTGAACTCGGCCAGCGTCATCTGCCGCGTGGTGCGCACCACGTCCACGCGGTTGGGGCGCACGTTGAGCACGGACGGGTCCGCCACGTCGCCAAAGCTGAAGATGACGCGCCGGAACGCGGGCTCGTACTGCGCGAACCGCTGCGCCGGCGCGTACGCCAGCACCTGGTACGTGCGCCCGCCGTGCTCGATGAACGCCGCCGTCCCCGTGATCACGCCCTGCTGCCCCTGCGCCTGGAAGTAGGCGACGACGGCGGGGTTGCCGTTCACGTTCTGCCGGCCGCCCTGTCCGGGGCGAATTCCCTGCTGCGAGAAGAAGCGGCGCGCGGCGTCGTCTGCGTTGGCGCCCTGCGCCAGCGTGAGCTGCAGCGCGGCGTCCTGCTGCGGCGCCAGCGCGTTGACGGCCTGCGGCAGGTTCTGCGTGCGCCACCCCTGGGGAAAGTCGATGCGGAACCGCAGCTCCGGGTGCAGGAACACGCCGTCGCGAAAGAATCCCTGCCGCGGGTCGTCGCCGTAGGTGAGCCCGTCGATGCGGGCCAGGTACGCGTCGCGCCCCGTCTGCAGCGGCGCGCGCGTCACCGTGTCGGCCCGGGCGCGGGCGGCGGCGATGCGCTCGGGCTCGGCGGGGTGCGTGGACAGCCACGACGGCAGCTCGCTGCGCCCCGCCGCCTCGCCCGTGCGCAGCAGCGACGCGAACACGTCGTCCATCTCGCGCACCTCGTAGCCCTCGCTCAGGGCGTAGCGAAAGCCCAGCTCGTCGGATTGGCGCTCGGCGTCGCGGCCGTAGCGCAGAAAGAGCAGCTGCACGCCCGTCTGCGCCAGCCCGCCGAACGTCTGCGCGGCCTCGGGAAAGAAGATGCTGCCGATGCCCAGCCCCAGCTGCGCCAGCTGCCCGCGGCTGATCTGGCTGACGGAGTGGCGTGCCGTCACGTGGCCGATCTCGTGCCCCAGCACGGCCGCCAGCTCCGCCTCGCTGTCCATCAGGTCCATCATCCCGCGGGTGACGAAGATGAACCCGCCGGGCAGGGCAAAGGCGTTGGGCGTGGGATCGTCCACCACCTGGAAGCGCCAGGGCAGGTTGGGCCGCTCCGACGCGCGCGCCAGCCGCTGCCCCACGCCGTCCACGTACTGCTGCAGCGCCGCGTCATCCACCAGGCCGATCTGCTGCGCCACCTCCTGCGCCGACTGCTGCCCCAGCTGGATCTCCTGCGCCTCGGAAACCAGCGCCAGCTCGCGCCGCCCCGTCACGGGGTTCACGGCGCATCCCGCCGCCACCGCGCACGCCAGCCCCGCCACCGCGAACGCGCGCATCCGCATCCATCCCATGGACATCGGCCCCTCCTCATCCCGGTCGCTCCCGCCCCTCATGGACGGGCGCGCGCTGGGGCAAGAAGCACACCCGCTACACGGGGGCGGGCTCCGCGGATCCAAGCCGGTCCGTCATCAGCTCCAGGTCGTACCCCTCCCGGGCCACGCGCAGGGAAAAGTACAGTGAGGTGACGACGGCGGCCGAGAGCACGGCGAGAAACACGGACGCCGTGAAGTTGGCGTACGCGGACACGGCGGAGAACGAGCCGCCCATGCCCTGGATTCCCTTTAGACCCTGGTCCGTCAGGAAGTCGAGGACCTGGAGCACGCCCAGCACGAGAAAGATGCTCCACCCGGCGCCCAAGGCCAGGCTCCACGAGCGCTGCAGCGCGTGCGCCGGTCCGCCCTTCTCCAGCACGGCGACGGCGGGAACGGCGAACAGCAGGCATGCCACGATGACGCCCGGCACCAGCAGCAGGATGGAGCCCGCCAGCACGGCCAGCGCCGTCAGCGCACTGGCGCAGAGCACGACGCCGCTGCGGCGCGCCAGCGTCGCCAGTGCCCGGCGTGGGTCCGGACGGATGCCATGGTACGCCTGTGCCAGCACCAGGATCAGCAGCGCCTGCCCCAGCCCGTGCAGCACGCCCGCGACAAGGACTCCCATCCACAGCGTGGGGGAGTTGGTCGGGGCGCGGACGAGGTCCGCAAGCAGCAGGGACGGGAGCTGCGGGATCATCGCGATCCCCAGCGACAGGAGCGGCGCGCGGCGGATGAGCTGGAATGCCGTGTCCAGCACGTCGCCCACCCGCAGCTTCACGGCCGGGGCCGCCTCACCGGCCGTGGTCGGCGCGGGGGCGGGCGAGGACGCCCGGATCGCGACCTCCCCGATGGGAAACGAGATCGTGGGGGAGCCCAGGTCCACCGTCCGGCTTACGTGTCCGGCCCACACCGGGTACGGCACGTCCCGGTACGACTCGCCGGGCCCGATCACCCGTGCACTTCGCCCGCCCGCCGGCACGGACGTGTGCTCCGCTGCGACGAGGACGTCGGCGTACGTTCCCTCGGCATTGGGGACGATCAGCAGCTCCATGATGCGTGCGGTGCGGGACGGGGAGGATCGGAGTCGCGCGGGGGACGCCCGCGGAGGTGGGAGGGGCGCGTCGTCGAGCGCACGCCGGGACGGACAAGCCGTTTGCCGTTGCCGTTCTCTGCGTCCGCCGCGGCTCTGCGTGAGAAAGCCGTTCGCGGTTCCCCCGCAAATATCTACCGCCACGGCCGATCCGGACAAGCGGGCGGCACTGAAAAGGGGACGGCTGGCCAAGGCCCGCCGTCCCCTCCGTTCATCCGGATCCCGGATCCGGTCCGGCCGCCGGTCTACCGCGTGGCGAGAGCGTCGCGCAGGGCGGCCTGCAGCAGCTCGGCCGAGAGCCGGCGCTTGGCGAGGTACGCGGCCGCGCCGGCCAGCATCAGGTCGCGCGCCACCGTGGCGTTCTCCTGGCCCGTGAGCATCACCACGGGCACCTCCAGCCCCGCGGACCGCAGCCCGCGCAGAAAGGTGAGGCCGTCCCCGTCGGGCAGGTTGTAGTCCAGCACCACGCAGTCGAACGCGTGGTCCGACAGCAGGTTGATGGCCTCCAGCACGCCACCGGCCTCCCGCACCTCCATCTCCCCCGGCAGGCGGGCCAGCAGCCGGCGCACCGCCAGCCGGTCCACCTGGTCGTCGTCCACCACCAGCACTCGGGCGTTCAGCCCGTCCGTCTCCGGCCCGGCAGGCGCGCGCCCGCCGGGCCGCACCGTCGCTTGCTTCACGGTCACTCGGTCCCCGTCACCCGCCATGAATCCGCCGCCGGACGCCCCGGCCCTGCCCTGTACACCGCACCCGCCGAATGCTTCCCGTACGCCGCGCCGCCGCTCACGGCATCTCCACGAGCGACCAGTACTTGTTGAGCGTGAGCATGGCGTCGCAAAAGTTCTGGAACGTCACCGGCTTGAGGATGTAGCCGGCCACGTTGAGGTTGTACGCCTCCACGCGGTCGCGCTCGTCGTTGCTGGTGGTGAGCACCACCACGGACGTGGACCTGAGCTCCGGGTCCGCCCGCAGCTCGCGGAGGAACTCGATGCCGTTCATCCGCGGCATGTTCAGGTCCAGCAGCACCAGCCGGCGCTCGGCGGGCACGTCGCCGCGGCGCAGCATCTCCAGCGCCTCCACGCCGTTGCCGGCCAGGAAGAGCGGGTTGGCGATGTTGTGCTTGCGAAAGGCGCGCTGGACGTTCATCACGTCCACCTCGTCGTCTTCCACCAGCAGGATGTTCATCATGACGCCCATGGGGGACCTCGTCCGGGGGCTGGAAACGCGTGCCGGTGAAAGCGGACGGCGGCGTCCTCGCCGGGGCGGGTTCCCCGTGCGCGGCCGCCGCTGCGTATCACCAGCCGTTCTGACGATGCGGGCCGCGTGACGGTGCGTGGACTCCCGTCGCGCGGCCGCTGCATCCGGATGACGCGAAAGATGGGGCCGCGGCGCTCCCGCGCAATCCCCGCCGGGCCGGATCCGCTTCCGCCGCATCGGCTCGAGCGGGCTCCTCACGGCGAATCCCGGATGGGCTTGAAGTTGTTTCCCGCCCGTGCTGTCATTCTGAGCGAGGAAGGCGCCGGCGCGGTCCATCTCCCTGCGCGGAGTCAAGGGCGCCTTCCGACCGAAGAATCGGGTCGGGCCGCGCACACACCTCGCCCGTGCTGGATCCCGCGCGCGAACTCAGCGCGCGGGCGGGACCGTGCACCTCCGGCAACCAGATTCTTCGGTCGGCCGGCGTCCAATGCACGACGCGACGGGACAGCCTCAGCCGGCGCCGGCCGACCTCAGAAGGACAGCACGGGTGAGAAACGGCTCTACACCCCACTCAAGAACCGCGATCAGGATGCCAGTCAGCGGACCTGTGCTGCCCGGCACGTGGCCTGCACTCCGCCCGGCCCGCTTTCGAGACGGAAAAACGCAACCGGGAGGATGTCGTGAGAGAGAACGTGGGTGGGGCCGACCGCGCGTGGCGGGCCGTGGTGGGGCCGTCGCTGCTCGCGCTGGGCTACGGCCGATGGGGCGGACGGACGGGCACGCTCCCCGGCCTGCTGGCCATGCTGGGCGGCGCCCTCATCACCGAGACGGCCATCACGCGCGTCTGCCCCGTGAACGAGGCGCTCAACGTCGACACCGCCCGCCGCCTGCAGCTGACGAGCTGAGATCCGGTGCGGCGCTTGCACAGCCCGCGCGGCCGTCCCGGGGCGGGACGACGGTTCGGAATCGGAACGAGAGGCGGGGGCGGATGAACGACGAGCAGATCAAGCAGTTCCGCGACGCGGCCCAGGCCACGGCGCGCGAGCAGCGGCGCATCCAGGCGCGGGTCGACAAGCAGGACCGCAAGCAGAAGCAGGATTCCGGCGGCGGGGACGACGAGGCGGAGAGCGGCGTGCAGGCCGGCGAGCGCGAGCAGCCGGAAAACCCCATGCCCAGCCAGCACCTGGCCAAGCCCGGGCTGGAGGCCGAGATGGAGCTCAAGCCGCGCTACGCCGCGCCGGACTACAAGGGCTCCGAAAAGCTCCAGGACCGCGTGGCCCTGGTCACCGGCGGCGACTCGGGGATCGGGCGGTCGGTGGCCGTGCTCTTCGCGCGCGAGGGGGCGGACGTGGCCATCGTCTACCTCAACGAGCACGAGGACGCCGAAGAGACGAAGCGCGCCGTGGAGGCCGAGGGCCGGCGCTGCATCCTCATCGCCGGCGACGTGCGCGATCCGCGGTTCTGCGAGGCGGCGGTGGAGCACACGGTCAGCGAGCTGGGCAAGCTGAACGTGCTCGTCAACAACGCCGCGTTCCAGGAGCACGTGCAGGGGCTGGAGGACCTGACGGACGAGCACCTGGACATGACGCTGCGGACGAACATCGGGGGATACGTCCAGATGGCCCGCGCCGCCCTGCCGCACATGACGCGCGGCGACGCCATCGTCTGCACGGGCTCCGAGACGGGGCTGTTCGGCAACAAGACGCTGCTGGACTACTCGGCCACCAAGGGCGCCATCCACGCGTTCGCCATGTCGCTGGCGCAGAACGTGGCGGAGCGCGGCATCCGCGTGAACGTGGTGGCGCCCGGCCCCGTGTGGACGCCGCTGAACCCCGCGGACCAGCCGGCGGATGCCATCGGCGAGTTCGGGCAGCAGACGGACATGAAGCGGCCCGCGCAGCCGGAGGAGGTGGCGCCCGCGTTCGTGTTCCTGGCGTCGCCCGTGTGCTCCAGCTACGTCACCGGCGCCGTGCTCCCCGTGATGGGCGGCCCCACCGGCTGACGCCACGGGAGGAACGCAGACGCCAGCGGCGCGGCCGGATGACCGGCCGCG
>NZ_DASURI010000246.1:0-13892 GCF_036280135.1 Longimicrobium sp. | reverse complement strand
TGGACGACGTGATGGACGAGCTGCGCGATGCCGTGCGCCGCGAGCTGCGGATGGGGTTCACGCCCGCCGACGAGATCGTGGAGGTGGCCGTGGAGGTGATGGACGGCCAGGAGCGGCTTCGTCCCGCGGCGGAGCACCTGTTCCGGGTGGAGTCCCAGGCGCTGCGGCGCGAGCAGGCGACCTGGCCCGCGGAGACGGACTGCGACCGGCTGGACCGCGCGTTCGAGGCGCTGGAGGAACGCGGAATCGTGGCGCGGCAGAACTTCAGCTGCTGCCAGAGCTGCGGGTCGCGCGAGATCTGGGGCGAGGTGGACGAGGCGGAGGAGATGGGGATGGACGTCCGCGGCCACACGTACTACCACGTGCAGGACACGGAGGGCGCGGTGGAGGGCGGCGGGCTGCACCTGGCGTACGGCGCCATGGAGGAGGGCGGGATCGTGGACGTGGGCCGCGAGATCGTGGAGGTGCTCAACGCGCACGGGCTGGCCACGGACTGGAACGGGTCGCCGGACCTGCGCATCCACGTGCAACTCGACTGGAAGCGCCGGCGCGACGACCTGTAGCGCCGCCGCATCGGCATCCGCATCCATAGGCCGGCTTCCCGCGCGGGGGCCGGCCGTCGACATTCGGCGCCACAAAACGTAAATTCGGGGGCTGATCCATCGACCGTCATCCACCGAAATCCGCGCCCCATGACCGACGCCGCGCCCCCCTCGCCGACCGACATCCCCAACGCCGCCCGCATCTACAACTACACGCTGGGCGGCTCGCACTTTTATCCCGCGGACCAGGCCGCGGCGGAGTACATGTTCTCCCTGGTGCCGTCCACGCCCAAGTGGGTGCGGATGCTGCGCGACTTCCTTCACGAGGCGGGACGGCGGCTGTACGCGGACGGATATCGCCACTTCGTGGACTTTGCGTCGGGGCTGCCGACGGACGAGCACGTGCACGCCGTGCTGGGGCCGGACGCACGCATCGTCTACAGCGACGCGGACCCGTACACGGTGCAGCAGGGGCAGCGGATGGTGGCGGACCGGCCCAACATCCTGTACCTGGGCCACGACATCCGCGACGCGCGGGACCTGCTGGAGTCGCCGCGGGTGACGGAGTTCCTGGGCGGCGAGCGGCGCGTGGCGCTGGGGCTCAACGGCATCACCGTCTTTCTTTCGCCGGACGAGATCCGCACGCTCTTTCACGACCTGTACGAATGGGCCGCGCCGGGCTCGCGGCTGTACATCACCTACGAGACCAAGCAGCCGGGGCGGATGACGCCCAACATGCAGGCGCTCATCGACACGTTCGCGCAGGTGGGGTCGCCGTTCTGGATGTACTCGCTGGAGGAGTCGGTGGAGCTCAGCGCGCCGTGGCGCATCCCGGAGGGCGGGCTGCGGCCCCTGGCGGACTTCCTGGGCCTGCCCGCCGGCTACATCACGGACGCGGACCGCGAGGGCGTGGGCCTGGAGTACTACGCGGCCATCCTCGAAAAGCCCTGAAAAACAAACAAATTTTCTCCCGCAGAGCCGCAGAGGACGCAGAGTACTTCATCGCGCGATGACGTACTCTGCGCCTCTGCGGCTCTGCGTGAGAATGCAGTTTTCCTGAGCGCTGCGCGGGGCAGAACCCCGGGAACGGTTGTCAGGCTTTCGTAAATCTTGGCGCGGGCGGCTGGCGACGGCCGCCCGCGCCTCGTTACAGTTGATCCAGCATCTACTCACGCTGGTTCACCCACACGCAATCCCGCTCATGTCCACGGCCGAAGATCCCATCCGCTCCATCTCTCCCTCCGCCGGCGCGCCGGAGCCGGGCGCCGGCGTGCGCTGGCCCGGCGAGGAGCCGTACTACGTGCCGGCCGGGCAGGAGGTGCAGATCTTTGAGAGCTGCCACGCGCGCGGCCTGCCCGTGATGCTCAAGGGCCCCACGGGGTGCGGCAAGACGCGCTTCGTGGAGCACGTGGCGTGGCGCCTCAAGCGGCCGCTGGTGACCATCGCCTGCCACGACGACCTGAGCTCCAGCGACCTCACGGGGCGCTACCTCATTCGCGGCGGGGAGACGGTGTGGATGGACGGGCCGCTGGCCGTGGCCGCGCGGCTGGGCGCCATCTGCTACCTGGACGAGGTGGTGGAGGCGCGGCAGGACACCGTCGTCGTCATCCACCCGCTCACGGACGACCGGCGACTGCTGCCCGTGGAAAAGACGGGTGAGCTCATCGAGGCCGCGCCGGGCTTTCAGCTCGTGGTCTCGTACAACCCGGGCTACCAGCACGCCCTCAAGGACCTCAAGCCCAGCACGCGGCAGCGGTTCGTGGCGCTGGAGTTCGACTTTCCGCCGGAGGAGCGCGAGGCCGAGATCGTGGCCCACGAAGGCGGCGTGTCGCGCGCGCAGGCGCAGGGGCTGGTCAAGCTGGCCACCCGCGTGCGCCGCCTGCGCGACCAGGGGCTGGCCGAGTCGCCCAGCACGCGCCTGCTGGTGAGCACGGCGCGGCTGATGGCGGGCGGCATTCCCGCGGCGGACGCCTGCCGCGTGGCCCTGGTGAACCCGCTGACGGACGATCCGGACCTGCTCGCCGCCATCGGCGACCTGATCGCGGCCACGCTGTAGCATGGCGACCCTGCTGCGGCGCTGGTTCCGCGAGCGGTTCGGCCGGCCGGCCGCGCCGCCCCCGCCCGTCCTGCGCCTGGATGACGTCCGCCGCCGGCTGGAGGTGCTGCTCGCCGCCCTGTACGGCCGCGAGATCCCCATCGTCCCGGCGGAATCGAAGCCGGCCGGGCGGAACGCGGCCCCCGCGGAGGTGGCGGGGAGCGACGGCCAGCGCATCCACCTTCCCCCGCAGCTGGACGCGGCCGGGGGCACGGAGGCGGCCCTGGCGCGCTACCGGCTGATGGCCATCGGCCAGGCGGAGCGGATGCTGCGCGGCACGGTGGCGGCCGCGCCGGGCGAGGACGACCGCCTGGTGCGCGACCTGTACCTGCTGATGGAGAGCGCCGCGGCCGATGCCGCCATCGCGGAATCCATCCCCCGCATGCGGCCGGCGCTGGAGGCGGAGCGCGCGTCCGCCCTGGCGCGCCGGCCCGCCATCGAGGAGATGAAGGGAACGGAGCGCGAGGTGGAGGGGCTCGTCCGCGCGCTGCTGGCCCGCGACGCGGCGGATCCGCCCGCGGAGCTGGCCCCCGGCGACACCCCCGAGGCGTCGCTGGCCCGCGCGCGGGCGCTGGCGGAGCGGCTGCGCGCGGCGCGGGGCCGGTACCGCGGCGTGCCGGCCGTGGGCGCGTGGGGCACCGTCATCCCCCTGCCGGTGGACCCGTCGCGCCGCTCCCCCGTGCGGCCGCCCATGTACATGAACCCCATGACCCTGCCGGGCAGCCGCCAGGGCCGGGGCTTCAGCTTCACGGCGTCGCGCAGCGCGCCACCGGGCTCGCCGCAGATCGACGACCCGTTCAGCAAGCAGCAGCGGTCCGGCGGAGACGCGCCGCCGTCCGCCCTGCCGCCCACGGGCGCCGGCGGGGGCGACGGGCCCAGCGACGACGGGACGGGGGAGTCCGACAAGGGCGGCGGCAAGTCCCGGGGCAAGGCAAAGGACCGCACGGATGCGCGGTCCATGGAGGCCGCCGCGTACCCCGAGTGGGACACGTACGCCGGCGCGTACCAGCAGCGCGCCGTGTGGGTGCGTCCCCGCGAGGCGTCGGAGGGCGACGAGGCGTGGCCGGCGGCCGTGCTGGAGGCGAACGCGGCCCTCGTGCGGCGGCTGCGCGAGCGCTTCGAGCGGCTGCGGGCCCAGCGCTCGCGCCTGCCCCGCCAGCGCGACGGCGAGGAGCTGGACCTGGAGGCGTGCGTGCGGGCGTTCGCGGACCGCGCCACGGGGCACTCGGTGGATGACCGGCTGTACCTGGAGGTGCGCCCCGCCCGCCGCGGCCTGGCCATCGCCCTGCTGATGGACATCAGCGGCAGCACGAGCGAGATCGTGGGCAACCGGCGCATCATCGACATCGAGAAGATCGCCCTGCTGCTCACCAGCGAGGCCCTGGACGCGCTGGGTGACCTGTACGCCATCCTCACCTTCAGCGGCGCCGGCGCCGACGACGTGCGGATGCGCACGCTCAAGGACTTCGGCGAGCGCAACGGGACGGACGTGCGGCGGCGCATCTCGGCCCTGCAGCCGGAGGGGTACACGCGCATGGGCGCCGCCATCCGCCACGCCACGGCGCTCCTGGCGCGGCAGAACGCCGGGCACCGGCTGCTGCTCATCCTTTCCGACGGCAAGCCCAACGACCAGGACCACTACCAGGACCGCTTCGCCGTGGAAGATTCGCGGCAGGCCATCGCCGAGGCGCGGTCCAGCGGCGTGCACCCGTTCTGCATCACGGTGGACCGCAAGGCGTCGTCGTACCTCACGCGCATCTTCGGCGAGCCCGGGCACATGATCCTGCGCCGCGCCGATCAGCTTCCCCTGGCGCTCGTGAAGGTCGTCCGGCAGATCCTCTCCAACCGCTGACCCGGCGGACGGAACTGCATTCTCACACGGGGCCTTCGGCCAACGGAGTCAACGGCAGCAACGGCCGTTGGCTCCGCTTCCGTCCCTCCCCTCGCGGGACGTGTCCCGCATCCGTCGGGCTGATCCCCGCGATTCTTTCGCCCGGGCACCGTTCTCGCCATCATCCCGCGTGTCCGGTGGGATGGCGAAAGCACGGGTCCGGGAGGAGGAACGGATGGAGCAGCGATACGAGTTCGAGGGCGCGGAGGTCCAGGCCCTGGTGGAAGAAGCGCAGGCCGCCACCGTGCGCCTGATGACGGAGGCGCAGCGGTACGTGGCCGCCGGCGTGGACCTGCACGCGGAAGACGCCGCGCTGGACGAGGACGTGGACGACCAGCCCGACACCGGCGCCCCGCCCGGGCTGTGGCTGATGAACGACCGCGGCATCTACCTGCGCAGCAACGCAAAGAAGCGCCGCGACGACTCCGTGGCCTACGCCCGCGGCTTTCGCGGCACCATGCAGGTGGGTGACGAGCCGTTCTGCGAGTTCATCGATGCGGGGCCGCTGGCCCAGGTGCGCGCCGGCGACACCCTCGTCGTCACGCTGGACGAGCGAAAGGTGCGGCTGTCGCTGCTGCGGGACGGGTGAGCCCTCACCGTCATCGATGCGCGTGATCGAGGCAAGTCCGTGCGGATTCGTCACGCATCGCGTCAGAGCGGGTGATGCCGATCACGGATCAGTGCCGGGAACGCGGCGCCCCCCCCGGCGAATGAATTCGCGGCTCCGACAACGTGATGTCGGCCTGCGCCGACGGCTCCTGCCGCACACCGTGTCCGTGCACCGGGGCGGCGTTCGAGCCATCGAAGGCCGCCCGGGTGCACATGGCGTTGCCCGTGCTGGGGCAGTCCGCGCAGGCGGACTTCGCGAAGTTCCAGCGGCGAATTCATTCGCTCCGGAGCGGGACCGGCTTTTACCGGATCTGCTCCGCGATCGCATCATGCGCTCCGGCCCGAGCGTCGCAATCACGCCGCCATTCCCTTGCTCGGCCGATGCGGCGCGTGCAGGTTGCGGTGTCCGCATCCGCCGCTCCGTCCGCCGTCTCCACGTCGCGCCCCCTGGTCGATCCACCGCATGTCATCCACCGACTCGCTCGACTTCGCGTCCGCGGCCGCGACGGATCCCGCCGCGCGCGCACTGCTGCGCCACACGGTCGCCACGCTCGCCTACCGCGGCGGCAAGGCGCTGGAGGGCGCGCCCGCGGACTTCGCCGGGTTCACCGTGGCGGAGGGCTCGCGCACGCCCGTGCAGATCCTGGCGCACGTGGGCGACCTGCTGGAGTGGGCGCTGTGGATGGCCCGCGGCGAGCACCGCTGGCGCGACGACGAGCCGGGTTCGTGGGAGCGGCAGGTGGCCCGGTTCTTCGACGGACTGGCGGCATTCGACGCGTACCTGGCGAGTGACGCACCGCTGGGCTGGTCGCCCGAGCGCCTGTTCCAGGGCCCCGTCGCCGACGCGCTGACGCACGTGGGGCAGCTGTGCATGCTGCGGCGCCTGGCCGGCGCCCCCGTGCGCGGCGAGAACTACGCGAAGGCCGACATCACGGCGGGACGCGTGGGCCCCGCGCGGGCCGCGTCGCGCGTAGAGTTCGATTGATGGCGGTCCGCACCGGGAGCCGCGGATGAAGCGCATCCTGCGCCGGCTGCTGAACCGCGCGGGGATCGACGTGGTGCGGCACGATCCCGTGCCGCACCACCTAGCCCGCCGCGCGCACCTGCTACGGCGGTTCGCGCCGGACGTGGTGCTGGACGTGGGCGCCAACGCGGGGCTCTACGGCCGCGAGGTGCGGCAGGTGGGGTACGGCGGCCGCCTGGTCTCGTTCGAGCCCATGGCGGCGGCGTACGCGGCCCTCTCGGCCCAGGCGGCGCGCGACCCCGCGTGGACGGCCGTGAACGTGGCCCTGGGCGCCGCGCCCGGTGACGCCGTGCTGAACGTGGCCGCCAACTCGTGGAGCAGCTCGCTGCGTCCCATGCTGGACACGCACCTGCACGCCGCGCCCGATTCCGCGTACATGGGCCGCGAGACCGTGCACGTGGAGACGCTGGACGCCGTCTTTGACCGGTACGCGCGCCCGGGCGACGGCGTGTGGCTCAAGATCGACACGCAGGGCCACGAGCGCGACGTGCTGGCCGGCGCGGCGGATTCGCTGGCGCGGATCGACATGGTGGAGCTGGAGATGTCGCCCGTGGGGCTGTACGAGGGCGAGGCGCTGTTCACGGAGATGTTCGACTGGCTGGTGGCGCGCGGCTTTGCCTGTGTGCACCTGCAGCCCGGCCTGTATGACCCCGCGGACGAGCGGCTGCTCTCCGTGGACGGCTACTTTCGCCGCGTGCGGCCGGCCTGAGCGCCAGGGGAGCGCGCCGGAGGAGACGCGTCCGGACAGGCGAGACGCGGTGTCACGGCGGTCCCCATGGGAGCGATCTGTACCCGGTTCGGGATGCAGAATGCGGTGCACGGCGTTGACGGAATCCCGTAACTGCTGATATCTTGGCGGGATACGTTCCATGGATGCCGGCGTTCTCCTTGAGAGCGATCCGGTGGCGCCACATGCGCACGTTCCCACCTCCCGCGGGTCCTGATCTCCTGATGTCCATCGCCTCGCCAGCCGAAACGCAGCGTGTCCGGTTCATCCAGCATCGCGGGCAGCGCATCCTGTACATCGACTTCTCCGAGCTGCAGCACGCGGAAGACATCCTGGCCGAGATGGACGTGGCGCGGCGCATCATCCGCGCGCAGCCGCAGAGCTCCGTGCGGACGCTGAGCAACGTGCGCGGTGCGAAGTACAGCCCGCCGGTGATGGACGCCATGAAGGAGTTCACGGCCGGCAACAAGCCGTACGTGCGCCACGCGGCCGTGTACGGGATGGAGCGCGTGCACCGCGTGCTGTTTCGCGCGGTGCTGCTCTTCAGCCGGCGCAGCATGGAGATCTTCGACGACCTGGACGCCGCGAAGGACTGGCTGGCGAAGCAGGGGTAGGGCGGGAGCCCTCACCCGCTCGCTGTCGCTCGCACCCTCTCCCGCAAACTGCGCGGGAGAGGGTGTATACGTCTACGGGGTTCGCGCGCGCTGGCGGAGATCCGGATCGGGTGGGGAATACGGCGGGGAGTGGGTGCGAGGACGGTCCCCGGAGAGGGTAAGCCGGCATCGCGACCCTCGGCAGGCGACGTCCGGTTCATCCGGGCCGGCGATCGCGAGAGTCAGGAGCGAATGAGTCCAATTGCGGACCTGATCCGGTAAAGTCCGCCATCACGCCGAGCGAATGAATTCGCCGCTGGAAAGGCACGAAGTCCGCCTGCGCGGACTGCCCCAGCGAGAGCCCGGCGATGCACACCGGAGCACGGTCCACGCAGTTGAAGCCTCACGCGGTCTGTGAGGCTTTCCGCTTTGGTTGCGGCGGCTTCAGCCGCTCAGGCTCGAAGCCCGCGATGCTGCTCGGCCCCGCCCGCGTGGGCGGTTGAAGCCCCGTTCGCAGAGCGCGTCAGCGCGAGACGGGGCTTATGGCTGTCCCAGCGGCGGGTTTACCCGCTCAGGCTGGAGGGTCGCGGCGGTGCAGGGTGCCCGCTCCAACCCGTGTGCGGCAATGGTGGGTGCCCGCCTCCTTCCCGGATCTTCACCCCGTGACCACGCCGTGCTTGCGTGGGCACGGGACGCGCGGCAGGTTGCCGGGACCACGTTTCCCCGCATCCCCGCGCCCCATGACGGAACTGTTCGGATTCGCGCTGCTGGCGTTCAGCTCCATCCTGGTGATGGTGGACCCGGTGGCGGCCGTGCCCATCTACGTGGCCAACACGGCCAGCTACAGCCCCGCCCACCGCGCGGCCGTCCTGCGCCGCGCCCTGCTCACGGCCTTCGTCGTCCTCACGGGGTTCGGGCTGCTGGGCACCTTCATCTTTCGCGTGTTCGGCATCACCACCGAGGCGTTCCGCATCACCGGCGGCATCATCCTCTTCGGCATCGGGTGGGAGATGCTGCAGGCCCGCCGCTCGCGCACCCGCACCACGCAGGAAGAAGAAGAAGAGGGCGAGACCAAGGACGACGTGGGCATCATCCCCCTGGGCATCCCCCTGCTGGCCGGGCCCGGCGCCATCACCACCGTCATCACCCTGCTGGCCCAGGCGGACAACACGCTGGAGCGCATCGCCGTCTACGCCGTGATCGTCGTCGTGCTGCTGATCTCGTGGGCCGTGCTGGGCGTGGCGCCCCTCGTGGTGCGCCGGCTGGGCACGACGGGCATCAACGTCATCGAGCGCATCATGGGGCTCATCGTGATGGTGATCGGCGTGCAGTTCGTCGTGGACGGCATCGAGCAGGTCGTCATCCAGCTCGCCGAGGCCGCGCGAGGGTAGGCGTTTGCGGATGGGCCGGCGCCGTCGTACTCTACGTGCACTTGCTCCGGTCTTCCGCCCTTCTCCGTCCCGTCGATGAAGCACGACTACCTTTCGCCCCTGGACCGGCTCGTCGCGCTGGGCGAGCCGGCGTTCGGACACACCGAGTGGATGGACTATCCGACGCGCTTCGGCCTGACGCCGGAGCACGTGCCCGAGCTCATCCGCATGCTGCTGGACCCGCGCTGGGCCCAGGCGCACGAGACATCGCCGGCCGTGTACAGCGCCATCCACGCGTGGCGCGCGCTGGCGCAGCTGCGGGCGCAGGCGGCCGTCCCGGCCCTGCTGTGGGTCCTGCGTGAAGCCGCCGAGGACGACGACTGGGTGACGGAGGACCTGTCGACCGTCTTCCAGCACATCGGGGCTCCGTCGTACGCACCGCTCGTGGCGCTGTTCATGGATCGCAGCCAGCCCGAGCGCGTCCGCGGCCGTGCCGCGTCGGCCCTGGCCGATGTCGCCGCCGCCGCGCCGGAGCTGCGTCCCGACGCCGTGCGGGTGCTCACGCGCGCGCTGGACGCGTACACGCCGGAGTCGCCGAGCATGCACGGCTACATCGTGACGGCGCTGCTCGACCTTCGCGCCGTGGAGTCGCTCCCGTTCCTGCGCCGGGCCTATGAGGAGGACCGGGTGGACGAGGGATACGTTCAGTGGCGTGACGTCGAAGCGGAGCTCGGGCTCGTCGAGGGTCCGGCCGTCAGCGTGCAGGAACCACTGCTTTCGCGCCACGAACGGCGCGAGCGGGAGCGGGCGCTGCAGAAGCTGGCGAAGAAGCTGCGAAAGCGGGACCGGCGGTAGGGCAGGAACGGATCCAAATCAACCGGGGGAGGATGTGAAGCGTGAGCATGCGTGAGCCGTGGCAGCCGGGGGAGACGCCCGAGGAGCAGGCCGCCCGCCGCGAGGCGTACGCGCGGCTGTCGGCGGCGGCGCGCCGCGTGGGGCTGCCGCTGGAGCGCCTGGGCGGCCTGCTTCGCCAGGTGGCCCACAACGAGGCAGAGACGCGCCGCTTTCTCTCCGACGAGGTGTACGGAGTGCCCGACGACGCGCTGGATGACCTGCTGCGCGTCCGGCTGGAGGACCTGGCCCGGGGAGGGGACGCGCCACCGGCGGGATGAAGGCCCCGGAACGCACGTAAGTTGGCTCGCTTGTTGCCCTTTCGCCCTTCATCTACTCTGGACGAAAGAGGCTGGATGGAGGACCGACGCAGTCACGACCTGACCTACGTGGCCCACGGGCGCCGCGGCATGGGAGGCGTGGTGGATCGCAACGTCCGCGCGCTGCTGGCCCGCCGCGCCGCCGAGGACCGGGCCAAGTCCCGCTCCGAGCGCATCGCCGACGGCGTCACGCGGTTCGCGGGCAGCATGACGTTCGTGTACATCCACCTGGTGATGTACGGCGCGTGGATCGCGCTGAACCTGGGCGTCGTGCCGGGCATCCGGCCGTGGGACCCCACGTTCGTCATCCTGGCCATGGAGGCGTCGGTGGAGGCCATCTTCCTCTCCACTTTCGTGCTCATCAGCCAGAACCGCATGGCGGCCCTGGCCGACAAGCGGGCGGACCTGGACCTGCAGGTGAGCCTGCTCTCGGAGCACGAGATCACGCGGCTGCTCTCGCTGGTGCAGCAGATGGCCGAGCAGATGGGGATCGAGGAGGCGCGCGACCCCGAGCTGGAGGAGCTGGCGCGCGACGTTCACCCCGAGCGGGTGCTGGAAAAGATCGAGCACAACGCCCAGGCGTTCGCCGAGAACGGGGGCCGGCCGCCCTTTCGCGACCGTCGCTCGTACGAGGACGAAGCGCCCGGGGCCTGAAAAACATCAGGAGCCTGAAACGACGAACGCCTCCCGGCCGCGTGTGCGGCCCGGAGGCGTTTCGGTGGACACGGGGCCCGAGTGTGTCGTCACGGCGGGAAGGGAGTTTGAAGCCAGATCGTAGCGATCGTGGGTGGCATCCCCGCCGCTTTCGCGATGTCCTCTCGGACTTCACGGCCACGTCAGGATCAGCCCCCGGCTTCAATGGAGTCGGCTCAAACGTGCATCTCCCCGCCGTTCCGACGCACCAAGTATAGCGGATCCGGGCGTTCCGGTCAAGTCCTGGGTGGTTTTGTAACTGGTTGGGACAGCGGGATTTGGGCGTGTCCCTCCGCTGCGCTCCGGGCCGGGCTGCGCGCGCCGTAGGCAACGATACAACTGTTGCCAACGGCGCCGGGTCACCTCCGCGGCGGGACAACGGTACGGCTGTTGTCCCACCGCTCCGGTGTCCCGGCCCTCCGGGCGCGCATCCCTCACGCAACGGCGCGGGCGCCGGGATCGTGCCGGATGGGGATGCTTTCTCTCGCCCGCTGAGGGCCCCCACCCCCCGGCCCCCTGCCCCCGCTTCGCGGGGGAGGGGGAGAACCGCGCTGTCGCGCGGTGCCGAATCCCGTGCTGGTCGCCTATTCGAAGTCTACACCCTCTCCCGCGCAGTTTGCGGGAGAGGGTGCGAGCGACAGCGAGCGGGTGAGGGCCGCACGTCCACGACAAAGGCGCGGCCGGCGCGCTGCTTGACCATCCGCACGGCCCCCGAGACGCCGTGCCGCGCGCACAGCCGGTCGAACCGCGCGCCGATGCGGCTCTCCGACGCCGCGCCCCACCGCAGCAGCCGCGCGCGGTACACGGCCAGGTCCGCCGGCCGCGCCCGCCGGAACGCGAACAGCTCCGGCCGGCACAGCAGGTCCAAGTCCGACGCCGGGGCGGGCGCGTCCGGCGCCGAAAGGGTGGGGCAGCCCGTCTCGTCATCCATCCAGGCGCGCCACGCCGTGTCTTCCACCGCCAGCTCCTCCCAGTCCTCCGCGTGCCCCACCAGGCACCGCGCGCCGTCGGCTCCGCGCACGGTGGCCACGCACCAGTCCTGCGCCTGGATCAGCCGGTCCCGCGCCTCCGTCGGCAGCGCGTCGATGTAGCGTCCCATCAGTCCCATCGCACCCTCCCCTTCGGTCCCTCGCATTGTAAGAGGGCGCTTCGCTTTGCGAGGACCGTTCCACCGCGATGGCGGATTTGGTGTTGGACGATGGCCTGTGCGACGAAATCCAACATTCCATCCGATTCCCGCCGTCTGTAGATTCGCTGGATGCTCCTCGTCCTCCGTCCCGCAGCGCTCACCCGACCCATGCAGATGCGTTCCCTCCGCACCGCCGTCCTCGCCAGCGCCACGGCCGTCCTGTGCACCGGCGCCGGGGCCTCGCTCTCCGCCCAGTCCGCGCCGGGGGACGACGCGGCGCGGGTGACGGCGCTGGCGGATGAGTACGTGGCGGCGTACCGGGCCGCGTACCCCGAAGAGGCGGAGCTGTCGGGCCTCGCGCGGGAGCGCCACGATGGTTTCACGGACAACGCGCCGGCGGCGCTGGCCGCGTGGCGCGCGCGCGAGGACGCGTGGGCGGCCGCGCTGGCCGGCATGGACGGGGCGGGGCTGCGGGGCCGGCCGGAGTGGGTGACGTACGGCATGCTGCGCGAGCGCGTGGAGGCGTCGCGGGCCCTGCGCGTCTGCCGGCAGGAGCTGTGGCCCGTGAACCAGATGAGCGGCTGGCAGGCCAACGTGGCCACGCTGGCGCAGGTGCAGCCCGTGGGCACGCCCGCGCTCCGCGCGCAGGCGCTGGACCGCTTCGGGCGGCTGCCGGCGTACGTGGACAACGAGATCGCGTGGCTGCGCGAGGGCGTGCGCCAGGGCTACACGGTGCCGCGGCGCAACGTGGAGCTCGTCGTCCAGCAGCTGGATGCCATCCTCTCCGGCCCGCCGGAGCAGTCGCCCTTTCACGATCCCGCCGCGCGCGACAGCACGCCGGAATTCCGCGCGGCGTGGGCGGCCCTGGAACGCGACGCCCTGCTCCCCGCCACGCGCCGCTACCGAGACTACTTGGCCAACGAGTACCTGCCCGCCGCCCGCGAGACCATCGGCATCGGCGCGCTGCCGGACGGGCGGGCGTGCTACCAGGCCATGTTCCGAAGCTACACCACGCTGGACCGCGCCCCGGAGGAGACGTTTCGCCTGGGCGAGGCGCGGGTGGCGCGCAACCAGGCGGAGGTGGCGGAGATTGGCCGGCGGGCGTGGGGGACGGCGGCGCTGGACAGCATCCGCGCCCGCGTGCGGGGCGACCGCTTCGCCAATCGCGAGGAGATGATGGCGTTCTCGCGCGAAGCCCTGGAGCGGGCGCGGGGGCAGGTGCCGCGCTGGTTCCGCACGGTGCCGCGCGCGCCCGTCGTCATCGAGCCGCACCCGGCCTTTTTGGAGGCCACGGCGTCGGACCAGTACTTTCCCGCGGCGGAGGACGGCAGCCGGCCGGCGCAGTACCGCATCAACCTGGGCCCGGCGACGGAAAAGACGCGGGCCAGCGCGGAGATCACGGCGTTCCACGAGACGTATCCCGGCCACCACCTGCAGATCGCGACCGCGCAGGAGCAGCCCGGCGCGCACGTGGTGTCGCGGCTGGCGGCCAGCGGCAGCTACCTGGAGGGCTGGGCGCGCTACGCCGAGGCGCTGTCGGAGGAGATGGGGCTGTACACCACGGACGGTGCGCGGGTGGACCGACGGCTGTGGCCCGCGCGGGGGATGGTGGTGGATCCCGGGCTGCACCTGTTCGGGTGGACGCGCGCGCAGGCGGTGGAGTACATCGCGTCGTCGGGGCGGTTTGACCGGGGGCAGGCGGAGGCGCTGGTGGACCGCGTGATTGCCTGGCCGGCCCAGCTCACGGCGTACGACACGGGCGGACTGGAGATCTTTGCCCTGCGCGAGCAGGCGGAGCGCGCCCTGGGCGACCGCTTCGACATCCGCGAGTTCCACGACGTGCTGCTGCGCAACGGTGCCGTGACGCTGCCCATGCTGCGCGAGAGCGTCGAGGCATGGATCGCCGGGCGCCGCTGAGGAAAAGACAAAAAAATCTCACGCAGAGCCGCAGAGGCGCAGAGTACTTCGTCGCGCGATGAAGTACTCTGCGTCCTCTGCGGCTCTGCGT
>NZ_DASURI010000245.1:0-4250 GCF_036280135.1 Longimicrobium sp. | reverse complement strand
CTGCTCGTCACCGCGTCCGCGTCCGTCCCCCTTGCCGCGCAGCCGTGGCCCGCGCCGTCCGCCGAGTTCCGCGCGAGCAGCAGCGGCGGCATCTCGGCCGAGCGCGTCCGCAGCACCACGCTGGCCCGCGTTACGCTGGCGGGCGACGTGAACGGGCTGCTGGCCATTGACCAGGAGCAGTGGTCCGACGCGGAGGACGAAGACCAGGGCGGCACCATCCGCGTGCGGGCCCTGGGCTGGGACGGCGCGGCGTTCACACGACCGATGTGGACGGTGGAGTCCGCGGCGGACCGGTGGAGCCTGGAGCCGTTCGGCTACCTGCGGCTCACCCGGTACGGCTGCTGCGACATGGACGTCACGCACACGCTGTACGACCTGGCCACGGGGCAGGAGGTGGCGTGGTACACGGACGGCCCGCCGCTCACCCTTTACGGGCAGGCCGGCGGGCCCGTGCTGGTGGCGTTCGAGTCGCCCCGCTCCACGCGCGTGCCCGAGGGGCTGGACGCGTCGGAGGTGCAGGGCCGGCTGCGGCTCATCCGCGGGACGGCGGTGGCGGACGAGGTCGTCATCGCCGGCAGCGGCGAGACGGAGACGGGCTACGTGTCGCCCGACGGCCTGTTCTGCGACGCGCGGGGCCGCATCCAGGCGCGCGCCCCGGACGGCGTGAGCGACGAGACCGGGTTCGCCGTCTGCTACCAGTTCGAGGGCGGCGCGTGGGCTGTCATCCCCGTCCGCGGGGGGCGGTTCGACGTGCACGCGGCCACGCTGCCGCAAGGCATCGCCCTCGTCCGCGGCGGCTGGTAGAGGCGCGCGGAAACGATCTTGCGTTACGCTGCCCGTCGGCGTACGCTCGGGCGGACGGAAGGCTCACGCGAAGACGCGGAGGACGCGGGGAATCGCCCGGTCCGCGGCTTCGCGTGAGGTCGTCTCCGGGCGCGCCACGACGGACCGCGGGACGGGCCCGAGCCCCTGCAACCCTCTCCAAGCGAACGAGACGATGGACGTCCGCGAGCACGACCTGCCCGGCGTGGGAAAGAAGTTCGCCGTCACGACGAACGACGGCGACCGCATGACCATCATCATCCACAACTCCGGCCACCGGGAGATCTACCACTTCGAGCGGGGCGAGGACTATCCCGCCTACGCCGTGCGGATGGAGGACGCCGAGGCGCGCAAGCTGGGCGCCATCCTGGGCGGCGCCTTCTTTCAGCCCGTGGTGGCGGAGAGCATGGAGATGGTGTTCGACCAGCTTTCCGTGGAGTGGATGAAGGTCACGGCGGCGTCCCCGCTGGTGGGCCGGAGCCTGCTGGAGGCCGCCGTCCGCGAGCGGACGGGGGCCAGCATCATCGCCGTGCTGCGGGCGGGCAAGGCCATCCCCAACCCCCAGCCGGACGAGCGCATTGCCGCCGGCGACACGCTGATGGTGGTGGGCGACCGCGAGCAGGTGGGCCGCTTTGGCGACCTGCTGCGCGGCGGCCAGCCCGCGTAGCCCGTGCACGGCGAATTCCTGCTGGGCGCCGGCGCCGTCCTGGCCGCCCTCGCCCTCTCCGGCCTGCTCTTTGACCGGCTGCGCCAGTCCGTTATCCCCGCGTTCATCCTGCTGGGGATGGCCATCCGCCCCCTGGACCTGGACGAGCACCTGGTGCAGGTGCTGGCCACGACGGGCGTGGTGCTCCTGCTCTTCTTCATGGGGCTGGAGTTCTCCGTGGGCGCCCTGCTGCGCGACCGGCGCCGCATCGTACGCAACGGGGGCATCGACCTGCTGGTGTGCTTTCCCGCGGGGGCCCTGATGGGCGCATGGGTGGGCGGCGGGTGGACGGGCGCCCTGCTGATGGGCGGCGCGTTCTACGTGTCGTCCAGCGCCATCATCGCCAAGAGCACCATCGAGCTGCGCCGCGCGGCGGACCCCGAGACGGAGGTGGCCCTGGGCGTGCTGGTGTTCGAGGACCTGTTCATGGCCCTGTTCCTGGCCCTGCTCTCCGGCGCCGTGCTCACGCCGGAGCCCAGCGCGGGCGCGGCCCTGTGGGGGATGGCCAAGGCCGTGGGCTTTTTCGCGGCCATCGTGGGGCTGGCGCTGTACGCGCGGCCCCTGCTGGACCGCGCGTTCGACCTGGACAGCGACGACCTGTTCCTGCTGCTGGCGGGCGGGGTGGTGATGCTGCTGTCGTGGGGCGCGCTGGCGGCGGGGCTGTCGGAGGCCATCGGCGCGTTCCTGGCCGGGCTGCTGCTGGCCGAGACGGAGCACAAGGAGCGGGCGGAGCGCCTGTTCGGCCCCCTGCAGGGGCTGTTCGCGGCCGTGTTCTTCCTGGGGTTCGGCCTGTCGCTGGACCCGTCCACGTTTGGCGCCGTGTGGCCGTACGCGCTGGTGCTGGCCGTGCTGGGCATCGCGCTCAAGGTGCTCACGGGGATGTGGATCGGCCGGCGCGACGGGCTGCCCAGGCGCAACGCGCTGTCGCTGGGGCTCACGCTGGTCCCCCGCGGCGAGTTTTCCATCCTGCTGGCCGGCATTGCCGTGACGGCGGGCGCGCAGGCCGTGGGCGCCACCATCGCGCTCCTCGTCCTCGCGCTGTCGCTCGTGGGCACGGTGGGGCTGCGCCTGGCGCCGGAGATCGCGCGGCGGGTGTACCCCCGCAAGGCGCCGCGGTCGCTGGAGGAGCGCGGGTTCTCCCCCGCCCTGGCGGCCTTCGACGCGCCGCAGCCGGAGCGCCCGTCGGACCCGTCGTAGCCGGCGCGCGTCCGCCGGTCCGGCCGGAGTGGGAACAAACGGCCGCCGGCCGGATAGACGCGAGGCCGATCCGCCCGCCAGGCGCCGGGCGCGACCGCCGTCCGGCGCCGCCGTGGCGCAAAGCTTGAGGCCCGTCCGCACACATGCCCGTGGAGACCGAGACCGCACCCCCCGCTTCGCCCGCCGACCGGCTGCCCGGCCCGCCCGACTGGGTGGGGCTGCTGGCCAGCCTGTTCGTGCTGCTGGCCCTGGCCGCGCTCGTCGTGGTCCCCCTGCTGGTGCAGGACCGGGTGGACCGCGTGCGGGCGCGGGTGGAAGAGGCGGCGGACCCCGCGCGCACCCTGGTCAACCGCCTGCAGTTCGACGTGGCGCGCGAGGGAAGCCTGCTGCTGCTGGCGGCCGCCACGGGGCAGCACGCGCCCCTGGGGCGCTACGTCGAGGCGCACGAGGACGAGCAGGCGCGCATGGTGGAGCTGGAGGAGAGCGCGGAGCTGCTGGGGGGCGACGTGCTGCAGGAGTTCGTGCGCTTTCGCACCCTGGCGGAGCAGTGGCACACGCGCCTTCCCGTCGACACGCTGGAGCGCGACCCGGAGCGCATCCGTGCGGCCCTGACCCAGGTGGACGAGGAGCAGCCGTTCGCCGACACGGTCATCGAGGCCGCCGCCCGGGTGGACCACGCCCTCGTGGCCGAGGCGCGGCGGGGGCGCGAGGCCATTCGCCGGATGGAGCGGTTCGGGTTGACGGTCACGCTGCTGCTGGGGCTGCTGGCGCTGCTGGCGGCTGTCGCCGTGGCGTGGCTGTCGGGCCGCGTGCGCCAGCTGGCCCGCGAGGCCACGCGCCGGGGCGAGGCGGCGGAGCGCGCCCTGGCCGAGACGGCGCGGGTGACGGAGGCGCGCGCATACCTGCTGCGGGGCGTGAGCCACGACGTCAAGAACCCGCTGGGCGCCGCGCGGGGCTACGCCGAGCTGCTGGAGACGGGGATCAAGGGCCCCCTGAACGACGGGCAGACGCGGTTCGTGCAGGGCATCCGCCGGTCCATCGACGGCGCGCTGGCCATCCTGGCGGACCTGCTGGACCTGGCCCGCGCGGACAGCGGCGGATTGAAGATGGAGCGCGTGGCGGCGGACGTGGCGCGGGTGGCGGCCCACGCGGGCGAGGACCACCGGCCCGCTGCGCTGGCGGCGGGGCACATGATCGAGTGCACCATGGAGGGACCCGTGCGGGTGTACACGGACCCCGGCCGGGTGCGGCAGGTGCTGGGCAACCTGCTGTCCAACGCCATCAAGTACACGCCCGCGCCGGGCCGCATCACGGTGCGGGCGGAGCAGGTACGGGACGATCCCGAGCGGCCGGGCGACTGGGCCGTGGTGCGGGTGACGGACACGGGACCGGGCATTCCGCCGGACAAGCGCGAGGCGATCTTCGACGAGTTCAGCCGCCTGCACGACGGCACGGGCATCCAGGGCCACGGCCTGGGCCTGGCAATCAGCCGCCGCGTGGCGCGTCTGCTGGGCGGCGACCTGGA
>NZ_DASURI010000244.1:0-10687 GCF_036280135.1 Longimicrobium sp. | reverse complement strand
CCCCCTCCCCCGCGAAGCGGGGGCAGGGGGCCGGGGGGAGGGGGCTCTCCGCGGGCGAGAGACACTCCGCCTTCGTGCACGATCCCGGCGCCCCGCTCCCGGCGCGATCCAGACAGCCCGGCACGAACCTCATCCGTCCGCGGTCCCACTTCCGCACTCACGCACTTCCGCACTCACGCACTTCCGCACTCACGCACTCACGCACTCCCAGCCATGAACCCCACCGTCTTCATCATCGACGACGACCCGGACCAGGTGGCGCTCGTCACCGCGCAGGTCGAGCGCGGGCGCCGCTTCGCCACCAAGGGGTTCACCCGCGCGGAGTCCGCGCTGGAGGAGATCCGCGCCGAGGGGCCCGACGCCATCGTCTGCGATCTGGTGATGCCGGGGATGGACGGCATCGCCTTCGTGCGCCGCGTGCGCGAGATCAACCGCTCGCTGCCCATCATCATCGCCACGGCGCGCGGCACCGAGGGCGACGCCGAGCGGGCCCTGGAGGCGGGCGCCACGGACTTTGTAACCAAGCCCATCGAGCCGCGGGCGCTGGAGACGCGCATCCACCGCGCCCTGGAGCAGGCGCCCAAGGAAGAGCTGCTGCGCTCGTTCACCCAGGCCAAGTTCGACCCCCACGCCATCATCGGCCGGCACCCGCTCATCCAGCAGGTGCGCGAGTTCATCACCGACGTGGGCTCCGTCCCCCAGGTGTCCGCGCTCCTGTTGGGCGAGTCGGGGACGGGCAAGAACCTCGTGGCGCGCGCCATCCACGCCGCCAGCCGCGCGGCCGGCTACCGCTTCGTGGAGATCAACTGCGCGGCCCTGCCGGCCCACCTGCTGGAGGCGGAGCTGTTCGGCTACGAGAAGGGCGCGTTCACCGACGCCAAGCAGGCCAAGAAGGGCCTCGTGGAGGTGGCGGACGAGGGCACGCTGTTCCTGGACGAGATCGGCTCCATGGCGCCGGAGCTGCAGGCCAAGCTGCTCACCTTCCTGGAAAGCCGCACCTTTCGCCGCATCGGCGCCACGCGCGAGCAGAGCGTGACGCTGCGCGTGGTCGC
This sequence comes from Longimicrobium sp., assembly GCF_036280135.1. Lineage (GTDB taxonomy): Bacteria > Gemmatimonadota > Gemmatimonadetes > Longimicrobiales > Longimicrobiaceae > Longimicrobium. Next base: position 9,635 of record NZ_DASURI010000244.1, on the reverse strand, counting down.
CGCCACCAACGTGGACCTCGCGAGCGAGGTGCAGCGCGGCGGCTTTCGGGAGGATCTCTACTACCGGCTGAACGTGGCCTCGCAGGTGCTGCCGCCCCTGCGCGCCATCCGCAGCGACATCCCCGAGATCGCCCGCCACTTCGTCAAGCGCGCGGCCGAGTACTTTGCCAAGCCGCTGCCCGAGATCGAGCCGGAGAGCGAGGACCGCCTGCAGCGCTACGACTGGCCCGGCAACGCCCGAGAGCTGCGCAACGTCGTGGAGCGCTCCATGATCTTTTCCAAGGGGCCGCGGCTGCGGATCGTGGAGCTCACGCCCTTTGCCACGCCCCAACCGGCGGCCCCCGCGCCCGTGGACGGCCTGGTGCTGCCCCGCGGCCTTACGCTGGAGGAGGTGGAGGCGCTGTACATCGACGAGACGCTGCGCGAGCTGGGCGGCAACGTCACCGCCGCCGCGGACCAGCTGGGGGTGAGCCGCAAGGTGCTGTGGCAGCGCCGCAAGCGCCACGGCCTGCTGACGGGAAAGGAATAGGATGGCGGACGAGTCGCCGGTTCCGCCGCTCGATCCCCAGGCGCTGCTGGCGCGGCTGGCCGAGGCGGAGCACGCCAGCGAGGAAAAGACGCGCTTCATCCGCCACGTGAGCCACGAGTTCCGCACGCCGCTCAGCTCCATCATCGGCTTTACGGCCCTGCTGGAGCGCGAGGGCGAGGCCATGGACGCACGGACGCGGGCGGAGTACCTGGCCATCGTCCTGCGCAACGCGCGGCACCTGCTGCACGTGGTCAACGACCTGCTGAACATCAGCAAGGTGGAGGCGGGGACGCTGGAGGTGACGCTGGCGCCCGTGCGCGCGGCGGAGCTGGCGGGGGCCGTCGTCACGGCGCTGGGGCCGCAGGCGGAGGCGCGCGGCGTCCGCATCCGCCTGGCGGACGAGGGCGCCCGGCCGGCCCTGGCGGATTCGGGGCGGTTGCGGCAGGTGATGTTCAACCTGCTGGAGAACGCCATCAAGTACTCGCCCGTGGGCGGCGAGATCGTCGTCCGCACCCGCGAGGCGGAGGGCGAGACGCGGGTGGAGGTGGCGGACGAGGGGCCCGGGATCGACCTGGCGGACCAGGACCGGCTCTTCAAGGAGTTTTCCCGCGTGAACCCCCCGGGGATGCGCGTCGTGGGCGCGGGGCTGGGGCTGGCCCTGTCGCGGATGCTCACGGACGCCATGGGCGGGCGCATCGGCGTGGACAGCGCGCCGGGGCGGGGAAGCACGTTCTGGGTGGCGCTCCCCGTCGCGGGCGCCGCGGCCGGTGCCGCGCCTGTCCCCTCCGGCGCGGTGGCGGCGCGCGCGCGGACGGAAACCGTGGCCGTCGTGGACGACGACGGCGACATCCGCGCGTTCGCGGAGGCCGTGCTGCGCCGGGCCGGCTATCGCGCCGTGGCGGACGCCGGCACGCCGGGGCTGGGCGAGCGCCTGCTGGGGCCGGCCCCCGCGCTGGTGCTGATGGACCTGCACCTGGCCGGCCGCCGGGGCGAGGAGGCCCTGGCCGAGGTCCGCGCCGTGCCGGAGCTGGACGGCGCCGTCGTCCTCTCCTTTACGGCCGGCGCCTCGGCCGATCCCAACCCGCCCGGGTTCGACGGGCGGGTAACCAAGCCCGTGGAGCCCGAGGCGCTCGTGGCGGCCGTGGATGCCGCCCTGGAGGCGCGCGCCGCGTCCGGACGCGTTCCCGGCCGGGAACAGGGGGCGGAGGAGGACGACTTCCTGGCCCCCCTGCGGGCCCGGTTCCGCGCGGGGCTGGCGGGCCGGCTGCGCGACATCGAGGGCGCCGCGGCGGACGGCGGCGACCGCGAGACGCTTCTCCGCGAGCTGCACAAGCTCAAGGGCGCCGCGGCCGGCTACGGCTTCGACGGGCTGGCGGACGGGGCGGCGGACGCGGAAGAGGCCGTGCGGCGGGGCGGCGGTGGCGCGGAGGTGGCGCGCCTTACGCGCCTGCTGCGTTCCATCGTGGACGCGGGCTGACGTTCCCGATCGGGGACACGTGTTCCCACGGCGGAACGCGCGGGCGCGTCCCGGGCGGTGCGCTTTTGCCGCAAGTCGTTGTGGATGATGAGGATGGGGATCGGGCACCGGGTGGGCCGATCCTTGCCCTCTCCCGTGGCGTGTATTCCGAAGCTTTCTTTCCCATGACGCACTCCCCCACGCTGGCGCTCGCGGACGACGACGAGCTGCACGCGGAGCTGGTGGGCACCTGGCTGGAGCACCAGGGGTTCCGCGTGCTGCGCTTTGGCTCCGGCGACGCGCTGCTGTCGTGGGCGGCCGCCGGCCCGCACCGCGTCGACGCGTTCGTGCTGGACGTGGACATGCCCGGCCGCGACGGCGTGCAGAGCTGCCGCGACCTGCGCGCGCTGGACGGCTACGCGCGCGTCCCCGCCGTGTTCGTGAGCGCCGCCGCGCCGCACGCCGTCCCCGACGAGGTGGCCGAGTCGCGGGTGCAGTTCATCCGCAAGGACGGAGAGATGTTCGTGCGCCTGGCCGAGTGGCTCAGCGCGCACGTCTACGCGGCGCCCTGACGGTTGTTCAGACGAATCGGCTGATCCGGATCATCCGACGCTGATCATCGAAGCAACAAGACAATGCGACCCCTCGCCGGCCCTGGGCCGGCGAGGGGTTTTCTTTGCGCCCGGAGCGCAATCCTTCGGGGCCGCACCCATCCGGCACGGTCGCGTTCGCGAGGGCCCCTGAGAGGGTGCTGCCCAAAAAGCGCGCTTCGAACCGCGTCATCCTGAGGAGCCGCCGCGTGGACCCTGTCCGAACGTGATCTTTGGCGGCGACGAAGGATCTTGCCCGCGAAACTCTGCGGCGGCCCTCGTGCACGAAAGCCGCGCTCGAGCTTCGCACACAAGATCCTTCGGTCGCGCCAGGATCTTGTGTGCGTTCAGGTTGCGCGCGGCGCTCCCTGAATAGAAAGAGGGGGCTGGTTCTGGCGTGTAGCAGGCCTCACGCGAGCGCCCGTCCGCTCGCCTAGGCTCGCACCTCCCCCAATAATCCCTGGGGGAGGTTGAACTGCGGTGGCTTTCATCCCGCAGGGTGCGCGTAGCGCCGAATGACTCGGGATGACGCTCCCTGGCTTCCATTCGAGGTATGGTTTGGCAACACCACCCGGTCAGTTCACCATCGCGACGACGTACGTCACGGGGCGCGGCTCCGTGGAGGCGGGCCGGTCCCCCAGGCGGAACGTGACGGGGCGGGGCTCGGCGGGCGCCGTCGCGGGCTGGGCGTCGCGGGGGCGCGGCGGGATTTGCAGGCGGCGCGCGGCGCGGTCGTACGAGGCGCCCTCCACCACCTCCAGCACCCAGGGCGCGCCACCGGCCACCGCCAGCGGCCGCGTCACGTCCACGCCGCCGTTGCGCGCCGCGGACAGCTCCACGGCGCTGGGCCCCACCGTCACCGGCGCCACCACCGTGGCCGAAGCCGTCATGCGCGCGTGCGCCGCCTGCGCGCGGGCGGGCGCGGCGACGAACAGGACGAGGACGGCGGCGGCGATGAGGGCTTTCACGGGACGGATGGGCTGCGCGATGGAGGGCTGCGTCGAACGCGGCCTCTCCAAGGCGAAACCCGGTCCCGGCGGGAAACCGGCCTAAGTCGTTGTCAGATCGATAAATGGAGATGGATCGGCATCCGCTGCCGCTGTCCTGTACCCGGACGGTGGCGCGGATGCCGTGCCTCAAGTGCTCATCCTGCAATGGCTTGGGGTTATCTGTCCGATAATTGTACGCAATCCCGTCGGAACGTCGGATGCCGTTCGAATCCTGAACGCATCTGTCTGGGGGAGCCGCAGACCCCGACGCGCCCACGAAGCGTCATCCTGAGGAGCCGCCGCGCAAGTCTTTGCCGCGGCGCGATCTGTGGCGGCGACGAAGGATCTTGCAGGCCAAGTCCACGGGCCGGCGTCCGCGCGTGAGTGCCAGCCCCGAGTCTCGCACACAAGATCCTTCGGTCGCGCGTATGGCATTGTGTGCCATCGGGTTGCGCGCATGCGCTTCCTCAGGATGACGCTTCTGCGCGCGGGGGGGAGGAGAACGAGACGCCGAGGGACGAGAACGCCGTTCAACCTCCCCCAGGGGTTTTTGGGGGAGGTGCGAGCCTAGGCGAGCGGAGGGGGCGCACTCGCGGGGCGTGCACGTGTGCTAGGTCTACGTCTCCGCCTCAGCCGGCGCGGTCCAGCAGGAGGGTGGGGGCGGGGATGGAGCCGTCGCCCGCGTCGCCGGGGACGGTGAGGGGCACGGGCTCGGGGACGGCGGCGCGCAGCACCCGCAGCGAGCTTTCCGCCACCGTGAGCGTGTACGTCCCGGCGGGGAGGCGGGGAAAGTAGAACTCGCCGTCGCTGAACGTCACCACGCGGTACACGCCGCCCGCCGCCGCGCGCGCCTCCACCGTCACCCCGCCCGTGCCGCCCTCCGCGGCCCGCCAGCGCAGCCGGCCCGTGACCTCGCGGGTGCGCAGCAGGGGCAGGTCCTGCCGCGCGTACACGTTGGGCGTGGGCCGCAGCAGGTACTCCGGCCGGCCGGCGGAGACGTTGGTGGCGGCCAGGTTCAGCGTGTCCACGCTCAGGCCCACGACGCGGTACGGCATCAGCCCCCACGCGCGGAATCCGCCGTCCGCGTCCGACACGGCGCGCTCGCCACCCACCACCACGGGCACGTCCGGCACGGGCGCCTCGCCGGGGTCCCACGCGCCGTCGCCGTCCTCGTCGTAGAACACCGTCCCCACGACGCCGCCGCGGCCCACCGTCTCGAACGGGCTGGCCACGAGCCCCCCGCCGCCGCCGAACGCCAGCCCGCCGCCCACGGACGCGAACGCGCCCTCGCGCCCGTTCTCGGAGTACGCGTTGGTCTGCACGTACGCGCCGCGGGTGCGCGTGACGACGGACAGCGACAGCCCGGGCGGGCCGCCATCCGCGTACCAGGTGAGCCCCGCCGTCACGCTGGCGCGGTCCAGGGGACGGAACGTCGTCGTCAGCGCGGCGCCGTAGAGCGATCCGCCGGCCAGGTCCAGCCGCGCGTCCACGTTCCAGCTGTGCAGCGACGGGACGACGTAGCGGGGGATGATCGTCCCCGCGAGCACGCTGAGCACGTCGCGGCGCTGGTATCCGCTCTCGAACTGCGCCCCCAGCCGCGCGCGCCCCAGCCCGGACGACACGCCCGTCTGCCACTGCGGCGTTCCGCCCGCGCCGTCGGGCAGGCGCGCGCGGGCAAAGAACGACGTCACGCGGCCCCGGCCGGGCAGCGGCGTCAGGATCGACCCGTTGGCCTCGCCGAACCACACGGGGACGGGGAGCAGGCTGGCGTTCTGCTCCGCCTGCCATCCGCCCGCCACGCGCCATCCGCCCGCCTGGCCGTATCGATCGATCGATCCGTGGACGAGCGCGCCGGGGCGCACGCGCAGCTCCGTCCGCAGCTCCGGCCGCGGGTTCCAGCTGGCGATGCCGTACGGGCGCGTCTCCTGGCCGCTGTCGCGCGCCGTGTGGTCCACGCCCAGCCCCACGGTCAGCCGGTTCGTGACGCCGCGCCGCACGTCCACGTAGCCCAGGGCGTCGCAGGTGGCGATGCGGCACGCGCCCCCGCCCACGGAATAGCGCCACTGGCCGGCGGGGACCTGCACGGTGGGGACGAGAAAGACCAGCTCCTCCGTCCGCTCCTGCCCCGCGGGTCCCAGCAGGCGGATGCGCACGGGCGTGGTCCCGTAGCCGATGGGCGCCGCCACGGGATCGCCGCCGCCGGACGACGACACGCCGATGAGCACGTCGCCCTGGTACACCTCGTACTCCCATCCCGCCGGCAGCACGGGCCGCACGAGCGCCTCGCCAAAGCGCCGGGGCGCGTACAACGGCTCGTTCGTCAGGCTGATGCCAAAGAAGGGGCGCGTCACCAGCCCGTCCCCGTACACGTCGCCGATCTCCAGCTGCCGCACCCACGTGCCGCGGGGAAACGACCGCGTGTAGCGCCCGTACGGCTCGCCGATGCCGGACGCGTCCCCCGCGGCGCGCACGGTGGCGCCCGTCTCCAGCGCCCCGCCCGCCACGGCCAGCCCCAGCCCCGCGTGGCCGCTGCCCTGGAACGCGTCCCCCGTCATGGCGGCGCTCAGGGCCCAGCCCAGCGTGGCGCCCCCCGTCCGCGCGGGGTAGGGGACGGCGATGTCCTCGTCCTCCGGCTCCTCCGCGCGGCCGCCCACCGGCCGGCGCGACGCGTTCTGCAGCCGTCGCACGACGGGGTAGTCCGTCCGCCCGCCGACCACCAGGCCCACGTTCTCCCAGTCCACCGAGAGCTCGCCGCCCAGGATCCGCCCCATCACCCCCAGCGACAGGTAGACGTCGCCGTCCCGGGCGATCCACTCCGCGGGGGGAGCGGTGAACGACTCCGCCTGGAGGGTCACGCGCCGCGCGGCCGTGTCCACCCGCGTGTTCCAGATCTCCGGCGGCCACTCCAGCAGCAGCGCCGTCCCTTCCGGGCGGACGGGGATCTCCAGGAACTCCAGCACCGGCCCCAGCGGCACCAGGGGCACGCCGGACGCCGTGTCGACGAGGACGGGGACCGTGCGCGCGTGCGCCACGGCCGTAAGGCGCAGCTCGAGAAGCCCCTCCTCCTGGGCGAAGGCGGGGCGGGGGAGGGCGGCCGGCAGGCACAGCAGGGCCACCGCGCACGCCAGGGCGGTGCGGCGGGGCACGGCTAGTTGATGCGGGCGAGTGTGATGTTGATCGGGGCCGAGTAGGTGCCGGGGGCCAGCGTGCCGCCGGGCACGGTCAGGCGCCCGCCGATGTACACGTCCGCAGCGAAGTTGTTGTTGCCGGGCGTGTTGTTGGGCAGGTCGATCACCAGCGCCGTGGACGTGTGCGAGGCGGGGTTGAACGCCTGCTGCATGACCGTGCAGACGTCGGGCGTGCCGTTGCTGGCGTTCCACACGCACACCCAGCCGTACTGCGTGCCGTTCCAGCTCACGGGAATGGTGCGCGTGCCCCGCGTGAGCTGCGTGGGCAGCGTGAGGGTCACGCCGTAGTTCACGTTCTTGCGCAGGTTGCCGAACCGCGCCCCGGCGCTCCAGGTGCCGGCCGTGTACGGCGGACGCGCGGGCACGATCACGTCCGAGCCCGGCCCCACGCTGCCAAAGTACAGGTTGCGCGTGGTCTCCAGCAGGATGGGCGGCGGGGCCACCGTCACGGACGCCACCACGTTGGACGTCCACTCCTGCGCCTGGGCCCCCGCGCGCGCGGCCGTCCCGCCCAGCGCCACGAGCAGCGCGGGAAGCAGGAGAACGGGCCGGAGCGCGCGGCGGAGCGTCACGGTCAGGGCACCGGGATGCGGCGGGAGAGCGGCGCCACGGGCAGGGCCCCGCCCGCGGGCAGGTCCTCGCGCTCCGTGTCGACCGTCAGCTGCACGAACAGCGGACCCGTCGTCCCGGCGGGGACGGGGATCACGTGGCGGCGGCGCACGTCGCGGTACACGGCCAGGTCGTCCCACGCCGTGCCGAGCACGTCGCCGCGCTCGTTCACCACCTCCGCCCGCATGCGGCCCAGGAACGCCGCGTTGCCCGTGCGCCGCAGGTCCAGCTGCAGGTGCACGCCATCCGTCTCGCGCCGGGCGGACTCCGCCGTGAACTCCAGCCCCGTGCGCACGGAGCCCTTCCGGAAGTTGGCCGCCATGACGAGCGTCGTGGCCACGTCCAGCTGCAGCCGCACGTCGCCCTGCGTCTGCTCGATGGGCGGCTGCCCGCCCCGCGAGCTCACCAGCACGCGGGCCCAGTACTCGCCGTCCGGCAGGTCCGCGGGCGGCTCCACCATCACGCGGACCAGCTGCCGTTGCCCGGGCTGAAGGACCAGGCGGCGGGGAAAGGCGCGCATCCACCCCATGGCCGACGGCTCGCCGGCGGCGGGCTCGCGGGTCACGGGCACGGTCAGGTTGCCGGCCGTGTCCGTGACCGGGTAGCCGAAGGCGAACTCGATGGTGATCTCTTCCGGCAGCGTCCCCGGGTTGTGCAGCGTAAGCACGCCCGTGCGGGTGCGGCTGTCGATGTAGAGCGCCGTGGGGCTCACGGACACAGCGTGCGCGGCCCGCGCCCCCGCCAGCACCAGCCCCAGGGCCAGCAGGAGGGAGCGGACGAGGCGCGTGCGCCGATGCGGATGTGCGGATGCTGCCATGGTCCTGCCTGTGTGTGGATCTAGCTGGCGGCGTTGGCCACCACCACCTGCACGGTGATCACGCCGTCGTAGCTGCCGGGCGCCTGCCGTGTTCCCGGCTGTGCCGTTCCGCCCAGGAAGATCTGCGCCGCGCCCAGCCCCGGCGGAATGGTAAAGCTCACGGGCGCCGACGGGTCGAACTCGATGACCCGCGAACTGCGGGGAAACTCGATGCGTCCGTCCGTGGGCCCGAACCGAAGGGGCAGCGCGGCCCCGGCGGGCGTCCGCAGGGCGGGGGGAAGGTGAAAGATGACCGTCACCTGTCCCGCGCCCACCAGGTCGATGCTGGCCCGCCGGGTGGCGTCCGCCGGGCTCACGATGCTGGGCGAGCCCGCGGCAAGCACACCAAAGCGAAGCCCCTGCACCGGAAGCGCCGAAACCGTGCTCCGCGCCTGCGCGAAGCACGGTTCCGCCAGCAGGGCCAGGAGACCGCACAACAGCCACGCCCGCCCGTGCCGGCGGAACGGGGCCGGGATCCGGCGCATCCGTTCCGCCGTCCTCACGCGCCTCAGTTGGTGGCGGTGAAGGTGAACTGGATGGTGCCCGTGAAGTCGCCCACGCCGGCCGCCGAGCTGCCCGTGACCGTGCCGCCCACCAGCACGTAGGTGCTCTGCACCGCGCCCGGCGTGCCCGCGTTGAAGCTGAACGAGGCGCAGTTGGCCACGGCCGTGCCCGTGCCGCCGCTGGTGGTCGCCGTGGCGCAGCTGGCCGAGAAGCCCAGCGACGTGCCCGTGACGCTGTTGGTCAGCGACGTAGGGACGGTGGCCGTGACGCCCACGTTGCTGTTGTGCTGCACCTGCACCTGGCCCAGGCCGGCGGTGGTCAGGCCCGAGAGCGCCGACTGCGCGGTGCCGCTGGCGGCCAGCGTGCTGTTGCTGCCCATGGCCAGCGTGCCGAACTTCAGCTGGTGCGTGGTGGCGGCGGTAAGGCTGGCCTCCACGCGGGCGCTGGCGTTCACGTCGGCCGACGCGGTCTGCGCGTGCAGGGCGGGGGCGCCGAGCAGGGAGAGGGCGGCCGCGGCAAGGGCGAGCTTCTTCATGGTTCCTCGTACCGTGTCATCAGGGTGGGGCACTGCAGGGGCCCGCCGGAGCGTCCGGCCCGACCCGCGATTGCCGCCCCCGGAAAAAGCAACGCACATGCCATGTGCAGAGTGTGATTTAAGCGATTGCACGACATGAAGTTATGCATGTTTACAGATGTCGCCCATCCGGATCGCGTTCCCGATTGGGAACAAAGTCGCGTTCCTGATCGGGAACGTGGCCCTCCTGCCATGTCCAGGACGACAACTGCATTCTCACGCAGAGCCGCAGAGGACGCGGAGTACTTCATCGCGCGACGAAGTCCTCTGCGCCTCTGCGGCTCTGCGTGAGAAAATCAGTTGCAGTTCCTCTGCTGCCCCTGCTCCCTCTGCGTGAGAA
>NZ_DASURI010000243.1:0-8322 GCF_036280135.1 Longimicrobium sp. | reverse complement strand
AGTTCCACCTCCCCCGCGCAGCGGGGGAGGTCGCGAGCTATCGAGCGGGTGGGGGCCTCCCGCGTGAAGCCGGACCATCCACCCGATCCTCATCTGCCGCCGCCCCGTTCTTTTCCGCGCCGGGCGCAGTATATTGCCGCGAAACCAATGATCCGGGCACTCGGGAGGCACGCACGTTGAGCTCCGCACATTCATCCGCCGGGCTGGACCCGGCCGCCGCACGCGACCTGCTGGACAGCGCCCGGCAGGCGCGCCAGCACGCGTACGCGCCCTACAGCCGCTTTTCCGTGGGCGCCGCGCTGCTGGCCGCCGATGGGCGCATCTTCACCGGCTGCAACGTGGAAAACGCCTCGTACGGGCTCACCAACTGCGCCGAGCGCGTGGCCATCGGCAAGGCGGTGAGCGAGGGCGCGCGCGAGTTCGTGGCCATCGCCGTCACCGGGCCCGAGGACGCCGTGGCCGCGGCCCCGTGCGGCGCCTGCCGGCAGGTGCTCTCGGAGTTCGGGCCGGACCTGCCCGTCATCATGCCGTCAGAAGCGGAGACGGGCTACGTGGTGGAAACCATCGGCGGGCTGCTTCCCGGGGCGTTCGGCCCGGCGCGGCTGGCCGAGTCGCAAAAGGCGCGCGGCGTATGATCAACGTCGTGGAGCTCATCGAGCGAAAGAAGCGTGGCCAGGCCCTGGCCCCGGACGAGCTGCGGGCCCTGCTGGGCGGATTCCTTTCCCGCGAGGTGCCGGACTACCAGATGGCCGCGTGGCTCATGGCCGTCGTCTGGCGCGGGATGACGGACGAGGAGACGCTCGCCCTGACCGAGGCCATGGTGGCCAGCGGCGCCACGATGGACTGGCCCGAGCTGGACCGGCCCACCGTCGACAAGCACAGCACGGGCGGCGTGGGCGACAAGACGAGCATCGTCCTCGTGCCGCTGATGGCGGCGGCGGGCGCGGCGTTCGTCAAGATGTCGGGCCGCGGGCTGGGACACACGGGCGGCACGCTGGACAAGCTGGAGGCCATCCCCGGCTTTCAGTGCGAGCTGCCCCTGGAGCAGATGCGCGCGCAGGTGGCCCGCATCGGCTGCGCGCTGGTGGGGCAGAGCCCGGAGCTGGTGCCCGGCGACAAGCAGGTGTACGCCCTGCGCGACGTGACGGGCACGGTGGATTCGGTGCCGCTCATCGCCAGCAGCATCATGAGCAAAAAGCTGGCGGCCGGCGCGCGCAGCATCGTGCTGGACGTGAAGATCGGCTCCGGTGCGTTCATGCAGACGCGCGAGGACGCCCGCATCCTGGCCAACGCGCTGGTGCGCATCGGCAACCAGGCGGGGCGGCAGACGCGCGCCGTGCTCAGCGCCATGCACCAGCCGCTGGGCCGCGCCGTGGGCAACGCGCTGGAGGTGCGCGAGGCCATCGACACCCTGCGCGGCGACGGCCCCGCGGACCTGTGGGCGCTCACGCTGGAGCTGGGCGCCCAGTTGCTGGAGATGACGGGCCTGGCCCCGTCGCGGGCCGAGGGCGAGCAGATGCTGATCCGCCTGCGCGACAGTGGCGCCGGCGCGGCCAAGCTGGCGGAGCTCATCGCGGCGCAGGGCGGCGACGCGCGCGTGGTGGAGGCGCCCGAGACGCTGGCCGCCGCGCCCGTCGTCCGCCCGTTCGCGGCGGATGCGGACGGCTGGGTGGCCGCGGCCGACGCGCGCACCATCGGCGACGCGGCGCTGGGGCTGGGCGCCGGCCGGATGACCAAGGCGGACGCGGTGGACCCCGCCGTGGGCGTGGAGGTGCTGGCGCGCATCGGCGACCGCGTGACGGCGGGGCAGCCCCTGGCCACGGTGCACGCCCGCACGGACGAGGCGGCGGATGCCGCGTTCGCGCGGCTGCGCGCGGCCTTTCGCCTCTCTCCCGAGTCCGTCCCCGCGGCCGACGAGCCGTTCGAGATCGTGCGGTAGGGCAGGGCCCCCCGTCGCTGCGCGACGGGGGGGCCTCTCCCCCAACCGCCTTTTCGCTCGTTCCTCGCGACGGCGGTCGACCCCTCCCCCAACTTCGGGGGAGGGGTTGGCGCGGGGGAGAGATCGTGCACCAGGCGACCTCCACGCGGGACCGCAGTTCTCCCCCTCCCCCGCGGAGCGGGGGCAGGGGGTCGGGGGGAGGGGGCCCTCGGCGGGCGAGACACGCTTCGCCTCACCGGCGCGATCCCGGAGCCCAGGAGCCGTTCTCCCTTCCCCCACGCCGTTTGTGGGGGAAGGGTCGGGATGGGGGGCGCCGTCCCGTACGCGGATGCCGATCATCGTCCGTGATCAGCCCCGTCCTCCGCCGAATCCGCTGAATCCCGCGCTCCGCCGCGCGCGTATGCCGGCTGGCTTCCATCCCGCACCCCGGGAGGCGCCGTGTTCCAAATCCACCAGGCACAGATCCGATCCATGAACCTCACCCGACGCTGGCTCTGCGCGTCGTCGCTGGCCCTGGCGGCGTGCGCGCCGGCCGCGCAGCAGACCTCCACGCCGGCGCCCGTGATGGCGCCCACGACGGGCGGGCCCAGCGTGAGCCCGCGGCCCGCGACGTCCACCCTGTCGCGGCAGGACTCGCTGGCCCGCGCCGTCAACGCCCTGGCCGACGAGGCCATGCAGACGGCCCTGACCCGCAACCCCGAGATCGCCACCATGCTGGGCCTGCCCGGCTTTCGGCACGACCGGGTAAGCGACAACTCGCTGGCCGCGCAGGCCCGCTACGAGCAGCTGGACGACGCGTACGCCGAGCGCGTGCTGGCCATCGACGCCGATGCCCTGCGCGGCCGCACGGAGTTCATCACCCTGGGCTTTTTGCGCGAGGCGGCCATCTCCGGCCGGCAAAGCCGCGTGTGCCGCAACGAGCTCTGGGCGGGCGTGAACCAGATGTTCGGCTGGCACACGGGGATGGCCCGCCTGGCCCAGGTGCAGCCCGTGGGCACGGATGACCTGCGGCAGCAGGCCCTCACCCGCTGGCGCGCCCTGCCCGCCACCATCGACACGGAGATCGCCAGCCTGCGCGAGGGGCTGCGCCAGGGCTACTCCGCGCCCAAGGTGAACGTGCGCCGCGTGATCGAGCAGATGGACGTGCTGCTGGCGGCCGCGCCGGCCCAGTCGCCGTTCTCGTCGCCCATGCAGCGCGACAGCACGCCCGCCTTCCGCGCGGAGTTCGAGCGCATCGTGGCCAACGAGCTGTACCCGGCCGTGCGCCGCTACCGTGACTTCCTGGCCAACGAGTACCTCCCGGCCGCGCGCGAGGCCACGGGCATCGCGGCCAACCCCAACGGCGAGGCGTGCTACCGGGCGTCCGTGCGCTCCTTTACCACGCTGGACGTGCCCGCGCGCGAGATCCACGAGATCGGCCTGCGCGAGATGGCCAAGATCCAGGGGGAGATGCGCACCATCGCCCAGCGCAGCTTCAACACGTCGGACGTGCCGGCCCTGCTGGAGGCGTTCCGCTCGGACCCGCGCTACCTGTTCGGCACGCGGCAGGAGATCGTGGACTACGCCGCCGCCGCCATCGCCCGCGGCAAGGCGGCCATGCCCCGCTACTTTGGCCGCCTGCCCCGCGCGGACGTGGTCATCGAGCCCTACCAGGAGTTCGAGGAGATCTCGGCCGCCGCCGCCAGCTACGAGATCCCCAGCGAGGACGGCACCCGCCCGGGCAAGTACCGCATCAACACGTACAAGCCCCAGGAGCAGTCGCGGGTGCCCATCGAGTCCACGGCGTTCCACGAGTCCATCCCGGGGCACCACCTGCAGCTGGCCATTGCCCAGGAGCGCGAGGGCGCGCACATCATCACCCGCTTCATGGGCAACTCCGGCTTCAGCGAGGGGTGGGGCCTGTACGCGGAGCGGCTGGCGGACGAGATGGGGCTGTTCTCGTCGGATATGGACCGGATGGGCCTGCTGAGCAACGAGGCCCTGCGCGCCGCGCGCATGGTGGTGGACCCCGGCCTGCACGTGATGGGCTGGACGCGCGAGCAGGCCATCGAGTACATGCTGGCCAACACGGCCGAGAACCGCGACGCCGTGGAGAACGAGGTGGACCGCTACATCGGCTGGCCGGGCCAGGCCACGGCGTACATGCTGGGCAACCTGGAGATCCGCCGGCTGCGGCAGATGGCCGAGAGCGAGCTGGGCGGCCGCTTCGACATCCGCGCGTTCCACGACCGCGTGCTGGAGGACGGCACCGTGACGCTGCCCATGCTGCGCGACAAGATCGAGCGCTGGGTGGCGGCCGAGAAGGCGCGCTGAGGAGTGCGTGAGTGCGGAAGTGCGTGAGTGCGTGAGTTGTTCTCTCGCACTCCGCGCTTTCGCGTGGCGGGACGCGGACCGTAGTTTTTGATGCAGGCCCACCGACCCCTTTCCCCCCGAGAAGGAGTGCTCCCATGAAGGCGAAGCTCATCCTGGCCGCGGCGCTGTCGCTGGCCGCCTGTTCCACGGCCCCCGCCGTCGACACCGGTCCCGCGCCGTCCGCCGGCACCCCCGCGAGCGCGACGAGCGCCGCGCTGAACCCGGTGGGGCACTACGAGTTCACCACGGCGGCGCAGGGCCAGATGGTCACGGGCATGGTGGACATCGCCGGCAGCCCGGGCGCCTACACGGGGCAGGTCACCACGAGTGCCACGCCGGCGCTGCCCATCTCGGGCGTTTCCGTACAGGGGCAGTCGATGGTGATCACGGGCAACTCGGCGAACGGGAACATCATCATCCGGATGAACTTTTCCAACGGGACCGCCTTCACCGGTACGTGGGAGTACGCGGGCGCCAGCGGCAGCCTGAGCGGCCAGCGCGTGAACTGATCGCACGGGCGGGGACGAACGCGAGCGGGGCTGCTCCTTTCGGGGCCGCCCCGCTCGTTTGCTTCCCGCCGTCCGCCAATCAGCAGAGGGTCGTGTCGGGGCAGCACGCCGTGCGGTAACACGAGCCGACGCGGGTGTAGCAGTTGGCGTTGAGCGTCTGCTGGTTGGCCGCGACGGTGCCGCGGGCCTGCCCCATCCCGCTGCCGGTTTCGAACGACTCGATGGCCAGGCTCTCGACGTTCAGGGCGATCTTCTTCATGGCTCAATCTCCTGTCAGGAGGGGATCTTCGGATTCAGCTGCGCGCGGGCATTCACCCGGCGACCCCTCCAATCTCCTGCTCTCCCTTGCCGTTAGCCACTGTTTCTTTGCCCACTTCGTGGGGCGTTCCTGAGACGCTGAGACGGGCGATGCGGCACGGCGAGATCATGGAGTGACGCGGGCCTCGCGCCCCCGGCGAATGCATTCGCGGCTCTGACCCCGCAATGTCGGCCTCCGCCGACCGTTCCTCCGGGCGCGGCCCGGTGCACGTCCGCCGGTCCCGAGCCGCCCCGCGCCGCGGCCCTTTCGCCGGACCCGTCACGCCACCGGGTGACGGCCCGAGTGGGCGGTTGAAGCCCTGTTCGCAGAGCGCGTCAGCGCGAGACCGGGCTTGCCGCTGTCCCAGCGGCGGCTTTAGCCGCTCAGGCCGAGGCCACGTCGCCTGGTGCCATTCCGTCTGGGGCCCCTGCTCCCTCTGCGTGAAAACTCTGTTTCGTTTTCAGCCGTAGCGCCGAACCATGCGCGCGCAGAAGTCCACGAACTCGTTGATGTCGGCCGGCGGGCTGGTGTAGTGCGGCACGACGCCCTTGTGCTCGGGCGTAAAGCAGAACGTCACCGTCACCTCGAACTCGTCCAGCGCCTTCATCTGCCGGTCGAACCAGGCCTCGCAGCCCTCGCGGTGGTCGTCGCTCCAGCTCAATCCCGTCCGCAGCTTCTTCACCCCCAGCTTGCGCAGCCAGCGCACGGCATCGTCCAGCCGGTGGTCCTCGTAGTGGAACCACTGGCAGATGCCCATCTCCCCGCCCAGCGCGGCAAAGGTGTCCATGGCCGGCTTGGGCGTGCCGTCCTCGCGCACCAGGCCCATGTAGAAGTGCCGAAAGTACGACGAGCCCTCGCGCTGCTTGTGGCGCGTGGTGGCCTCCCACCGCTGCGGCAGGTCAAAGAGCGAGTACCAGTGCACGCGCTCCGCCCGGCCGCGCAGGATCTCCGCCGTGCGCTTCAACCCCTCCGCCTGGATGGCCTCGCCCGCGAAGGTGCTGATCCCCACCTCCGTGACCCACACGGGCAGCCGCGTCACGGCCTGCACCGACGCCAGCTTCTCCGGCCAGTCCTCGATGCTCCACAGGTTCCAGTCCAGGGGGAACCCGTGGACGGCCACCACGTCCATGGCGTCCAGCACCCCCTGCCCGGCCATGTGCCCCAAGAAGCGCGGGTCGATGGGCGACAGGCCGCCCAGCACGCGCTTGACCGTGGCGTTCTCCGCGCGGACGGCCTGGCCCGTGGCGCGGGCCATCCGCGCGAAGGTCTGCCACCCCTGATCGATCCCGAAGTCCCAGTGCGACGTGTTGTTGGGCTCGTTCCACACCATCACGGCTTCGATCACCGGCCGCCGCCTCCCCGCGACGGGTACACGGCCCGCGGCTCGTTGTCGATGATCGTTCCGCGCCGGCACAGGTACACCTCCTGCTCCGGGTGCTCCACGATCTCGAAGCCGGCGCTGCGCAGCATGGCCTCGGCCGCGGCCGCGTTGGGCACCCACCAGTTGGTGGGGTCCTCGCAGTACTTGTGCTCGATGAAGTACATCCGGGGGTACCCCGGCTGCTCGAAGTGGTCCTGGGCCCAGAACGGGTAGTCGGCCTGCACGGCGTCCACCTCCGTCGAGCCCCGCTGCATGCTCTGGAACAGCATCAGGTCGCCCACCACGTGCTCGTACAGCAGGTCCAGGGCGAGCAGGGGGTGCCGCAGGTGGTACAGCACGCCCATGAAGATCACGAAGTCGAACGTCTCGCCCAGCTGCGCCACGTCGTACACGGACAGCTTGCGGAACTCGATGTCCATCCCGTTCACCCGGGCGGCGAAGCGGGCCTGCTCCAGGTACAGGTCCTCGCTGTCGATGCCCACCACGCGGGCGGCGCCGCGCCGCTTCATCTCCATGCTGTAGAAGCCGGCGTTGCAGCCGATGTCCAGCACCGACTTCCCCGTGAGGTCCGCGGGGATGGCGTGGGCAAAGTTCACCCACTTGATGGACGGATAGTCGCCCAGGAAGTGGTCGGGCGCCGTGCGCACGCCGCGAAGGTCCAGGTTGTGGAACCAGGGCTGCAGCTCCTGCACGCGGCGCTGGATCTCCTCCGTGCCGATGTCCTGCCCGGCGTCTGCCGCGGAAAGGGGCGAGATCACCATCTCCTCCGGGATTGGGTCCTTAAGGCCGGTCACGTCAGGGCGACGCCGGCCGCTTGATGCTGCTCCCACGACGGGCTGGCGGCCGCCAGGGGCGACGGCCCGCCCTCGGTCGCGGGGCGCTCGCTCAGCACCGAGATGGCCTCCCGGTAGCCGTGCAGCGTTCCCACGTCCACGTACGCCTCGCCGGCACGCACCCCGCGCGCCTCGCCCCCGCGGGCCAGCCACGCGTTCACCAGCGTGCCGATGTACTCGTCCTGCTTGCCGCGCTCCAGCCACAGGTCGTGCAGCTCGCCCAGCGTCCAGCCGGGGAGCTTGAAGGCGCCCCACACCCAGTGCGTGGCCGCGCCCGGCTGCTTGACCTGGATCTCCCGCACCCGCCCGTCGTCGTCCGTGACCACGGCGTCAAAGAACTCCGGCCGCTCCACGGGGAACAGGAGGAACGAGAGGATGCCGTCCGGCAGGGCCCGCAGCCCGTCTTCCGGGAACCACACCGTGTCGGGCAGCCCCACCAGCACGTCCTCCGCGGGGGGGACCAGGGGCAGGACGCGGAAGATGGAGTCGCACAGCCCCGCCGGCTTGGGCTGCACGGCGTAGCACACGTGCGCGTCGCCAAAGCCGCCGCCGTAGTACTGCACGATGTCGGACTTTCCCGGCGAGATGACGAAGCAGATCTTGTCCGCCCCGCCGGCGATCATCCGCTCCACCAGGTATTCGCTCACGGCCTTGGGCCGCTCCACGCCCTCGTCGATGCGGCTGCCCACGGGGAGCAGCTCCTTGCTGAACGCGAGCGGCTGGATGCGGCTGCCCGCCCCCGCCGCCGGCACGATTCCCCACATTTGGCTCAGCCCTCCACCACGGGTTCCGGCGCCCGCCACTCCGCCGAATGGACGGATTCCATCGCGTCCACCGCCTCGCCCGCGCCGAACGCGGCGTCCAGCACCTGCTCCAGCCGTGCCGCGCGGTGGGCGCTCGTGTGCTCGTCCAGCGTGCGCTCGCGGGCGCGGCGGGCAAGGGCGTCGCGCTCCCCGTCCGTCATCCGCATCGCCCGCACCACGTCGTCCGTGTCTCGGGCGATGACGATC
>NZ_DASURI010000242.1:0-7746 GCF_036280135.1 Longimicrobium sp. | reverse complement strand
TCGCACACAAGATCCTTCGGTCGCGCCCAAAGTGCTGCGCACGTTCAGGTTGCATGCGGGCGCTCCCTCAGGATGACGCATCGCGGACGCGGGTTTCCAACAGCCTCTCTCAGAAGACGCTTCGCGCGGATTCACCCCCGTCCCCTGTAACCCGCGGTTCAGCGGTTCGTCAGGTGCCCGCGCTGATCCCGATCTGCAGCGTGCGCCCGGCGGCGGGAAAGTAGTACACCACCGACGGGTCCGCGCTGTCCTGGAAGCCCGTGGTGCTGTACGCGCGGTCCAGCACGTTGAACGCCTCGGCCCACACACGCAGCCCGCGCACGGGCACCGAAAGCCGCGCATCCACCCGCGTCCAGCCGGGCAGCCGCAGCGTGTTCGCATCGTCCACCCACGCGCCGCGCACGTCCGTCACCGTCACGCCCGCCGCCGCGCCAAACGCGAGCGGCACGTCCACGCCGCCGGCCAGCGTGTGCCGGGGGATGGCCTTGAGCTCATTGCCCGTGTTCTCCCCCAGGCGCGTCACGGCGGACTGCAGCGTGTAGTTGGCGAACGCGCCCCATCCGCCCACGGCGTCCAGGTTCAGCGCCGCCTCGATGCCGCGGTGCCGGCTGCGGCCAATGTTCACGTAGCGAAAGGTCTGCACGTCGAAGTCCAGCTCGTCGCGCATGTCCACCTGGTACGCGGCCAGCGACAGCGATCCGCCGACGGACGGCGACAGCGCCGCGCGGTGGTACAGCCCCGCCTCGTAGCTCACGCCGTACTGCGGGCGCAGCTCCGGGTTGCTGATGGTGATCTTCCACGGCTCGAACGGCACGGGCAGCGTCCGCCGGTCGAACAGCTGGTCCGGCGTGGCCGCCTTGAACGAGCGCCCCGCGTTGGCGAACACCCACCCCTCCTGCCCCGCCGCGCGCAGCCACTGCACGTTCACGCCGACGCGCGGGCTGAACGCCGTGTGCTCCGCCTCCGTCCGCTCGCCGATCGTCGGCGCGCGCGGGGTAAAGGCGTCGCGCAGCCAGTCCATCCGCCCGCCCAGCGACAGCCGCATGCGGTCCGACGGCCGCAGCTCGTAGCGGATGAAGCCCGCCGCCGCCGTCCGCGTGGCGTCGCCCGCCTCGTCCTTGGCGCTCGCGCCGGGCAGGGGCCCCGCGTAGTCCTCGGCGCTGCCCGTGAGCACGGTGAAGTACTCGCTGTCCATCCACCCCAGTGACCCGTCGAAGCCCACCGTCACGCGGTCGTCCCAGCCGATGGGCAGCCCCGGCGCGTCCACCTGCGCGGAGGCGAGGACGCGGCGCGTGTCCAGCGCGCGGCGCTTGGTGTCGCCAAAGTCCGGCGCCAGCGTGAGCGTGCGGCGGATGTTCGCGTCGCGCAGCTCCCCCGTCACGTAGCCGCTCACGCGCGCCGCGCCCGCGTCCGCCGATCCGTCCAGCGACAGCCGGTGCAGCCACTCGCCCGTGTGGTCAAAGCGGTAAAGGGGGGAGATCTGTGTGCGCGACCGGTCCAGCGCGGCGGCGGAAAGCGGCCCCGGCTCATCGAAGGAACGCCGGCGGCTGGCGGCGGACAGGTTCAGCGACGCGCCGGGCCGCTGCACGAGCCCCACGTCCAGCCCCCACGCCGTTCCGCTGCGCTCCGCGTGGTCGCGGTAGCCGTCCGTGCGCGACAGGTTCATCCACGCCTGCGCCGGCGCCCCCAGCAGCGCCCCGCTGAAGGCCGACGAGTACTGCAGCGCCCCGTCGCCGCCGGCCGTGGCCCGCGCGCGGACGGCGCCCGGCGGCATGCGCGTGATGACGTTCACCACCCCGCCGATGGCCGCGTCGCCGTACAGCGACGACGCGCCGCCGCGCACCACCTCCACGGACTGGATGGCGGCCAGCGGCACCAGGTCCCAGTCCACCACGCCCGTCTGCGGCGCGTTGAGCGGCTTGCCGTCCACCAGCACCGTCACGTACTCCGCCTCGCCCGCGCCGTAGAAGCCACGGACCGTGAGCTTGGGATCTTCGCCGCTGCCCTCGAAGTCGATGACGGAAAAGCCGGGCATCAGCCGCAGCGCGTCGCCCAGGGAGCGCACGGGCAGGCGGCGCAGCGTCTCGCCGGGGATGACGGAGACGGCGGCCGTGCTGGTGGCCAGCGGCGCGGGGGCGCGGTCCGCCGTCACCACGACGGCGTCCAGCCCCACGACGCGGGTGGTGTCCGCCGTCTGCTGGGCGGCGGCGGGCGCGGCCAGGCACGCGGCAACGGCCGCCGCGGCAATGCGGGGTGCGGTGCGGGTCACGGAAATCGCGAGGATGGGAGGGAGGGAGCGCGGGACGGCGTGCGCGGATCTGTGTAGATGATACGGATTCCGTATCAGACTCACAAGGCGCCGGAAATTCGGATTTGTACCCGGATCGCGTCAGGGCGATGATGCGACCCAGATTGAGTCATGCGAGGTGACCGGCGCGAACCGGGTACGGTGATCAGGCGAGCGGATGCGGTGATCGGGAGAGCCGGATGTGGTGATCAGGAGAGCCGGATACGGTGATCGGGAGAGCCGGGGAGATGATCGCAGTCCTCTCGCCGAGCGAATGAATTCGCCGCTGGAAACTCGCGAAGTCCACCTTCGTGGACTGCACCGTGACCTCCCGGCGAACGTGGGCAAGGGTGTACTCCAGGCGGCCTTTTCTGGGGCAGTCCGCGTAGGCGGACTTCGTGCCGTTCCAGCGGCGAATTCATTCGCTCGGCGCGGGGACTGCATCGTCGCTCCGACCCGAGACTGCCACCGGTCGCTCCGTCGAGGGGGCGGCTACCGTTGATCCACCGCGACACCGGCCATCACCGATCTGCTCAGGACGCGAACCGTCGCCGAGACCCGGCGGATGGGGAGATCGACACTCCCCCTCACCCCGCCAGGGCGGGGACGGCGATCCGCCGGGGCTGCGGCAGCAGGTGCGCGATGGAGTTGGCGTAGTAGCGCAGCACGATCATCTCCGCAGGGTTGGCGCCGAACAACCCGTCCGCCTCCGTGACGAGGTGGCGCATGCACAGCATCCGCAGCCCCACCGTGACGGCGTAGTCCATGTCCTTGCGCGGCACGTACACGCGCCCGCCGGCCGCCGTCACCTCGTCCACCAGGTCCGCCACGCGCCCCTTGAGCTCCAGCTCGCTCAGCTGCGCCGCCGGCTCGCGCATGAACACCGTCGCCACGAGCGACACGGGCAGCACGGGCACCACCTCGCCCACGGCGCGCATGAGCCCCGCGCCCAGCTCCGCGACGGCCACGTGGCGCGCGTCGCGGCCCAGCCGGCGAAAGTCCACGTCCCGCGCCTCGCACCAGCGGCGCATGCTCACCGGCGTCCCGAAGTTCACGCACGCGTACCCAAAGCGGTGCCAGCGGCTGCGCAGCATGAGCCACAGGTTGCGCCCCACGAAGCGGAACGTGTTCCCCAGCGCCTTCCATCCGCCCGTCCTGCGCCGCACGCCGTCCGCCTCCAGCAGCAGCGTGCGGTCTTCCAGCGTGCGGTCGTAGTTGATGCCCACGGGGACGAAGACCAGGTCGCGCTCCCCCGCGGGGTCAAAGCCGCGCACCATGTAGTCCAGCAGCCCCAGCTTGGGCGGGCGCAGGGCCCCGTCGCGCGACAGGCCGCCCTCCGGATACACGGCCTGCGTCACGCCGGCGGCGGTCGCCATCCCCACGTAGCACTCCAGCACGCGGCGGTACAGCTCGTCGTCGCTGCGGCGGCGGATGAAGTACGCGCCCATGCTGCGGATGAGCTGCTGCAGGGGCCAGATGCGCGCCCACTCGCCCACGGCGTAGCTCAGCGCCGCGCGCCGGGCGGCCAGGTAGCCCACCAGCACGTAGTCCATGTTGCTGCGGTGGTTCATCACGAACACCACCGTGCTCCCCTTCTGGATCCCCGCCAGCCCCGCCTCGTCGCTCCAGCCCAGCCGCACGCGGTACAGCAGCCGCGCCACCCGCCGCGCCAGCGCGTAGCCCAGGCGAAAGTACAGGTACGCGTTGAACGCGGGGACGATCTCCCGCGCGTACCCTTCCGCGCGCGCCGTGGCCAGGTCCAGCGGCACCCGGTGCTCCGCCGCGTGCTCGCCCACGGCCTGCACCACGCGCGGGTCCGACATCAGCCGGTCCACCAGCACCTGCCGCCGCGCCAGGCGAAACGGCTGGATCTCGATGGGCAGCGCGCGGTTCACCTCCTCCAGCACGCGCAGGGCGCGCTGGCGGATGAACCAGCGCACGCTGGGCACCATCAGCCGGTCCAGGACGGCGACGACGGCCAGCGCCATCAGCACCACGGCCAGCCAGAACGGAAGGGTCACGCTGCCGCCCATCGGGGGACCTTCAGGGGGATGGGGATCGGAAGAGGAGGCGGAGGATCGGCCTCCACATGATTAATCCGCGATCCCGCCGCGGACAATCCGGATGATGAACGGACGGCGGATGCGTGGATGCGGACGGCCGATGCGGAGGCGCGATCCACGGAGGCGGGCGATGCGCTTCGGCCGGCGTGCCGGACGGGCTGATGCGCGGTGGAGATTATGCCGATTGCGGATCTGATCCGGTATGGGCACCTCCAAGCCCGAGCGGCTGAAGCCGCCGCAACGACTGCGGAAAGCCTCGCAAACTGCGCGAGGCTTCAACTACGTGAACGCCGCCGCGGTGCACGCCGGCCGACTCCCGCTGGGGCAGTCCGCGCAGGCGGACTTCGTGCCTTTCCAGCGGCGGATTCATTCGCTCCGGCTGGGGGACGGCCGTTACCGGATCAGATCCGCAACGTGCATCTTCTCCGACATGGGTCGATCGACCCCTTTCGCCGCGCGGATGAACCATCCCCTGTCCCATTGTCGACAACAACGAGCCCCGCGCAACGTCCTCCAAAAGTGACACCGCCCCGGAGCCGGTTTTTCCGAAGATCCACCTAACTCGTTTCCGCGCAATCCGTTCTCGCCGGGCCACGGATGGGGATCCTTCTTGCCTTTCCGGATCACCGACGGAGCGGACGACATCAGCCCCGCTCCACCTCGCGAACGATCATCGACACCCTGCCCGATACGATCCGGAGCCCGCCATGACCACCGCACGAAAGCGCATTGCATGCTCGGCCCTGCTCATGGGCCTTTCCCTGGCCGCCGCGTGCGGCGACACCCCCACGCAGGCCGGCGGCGGCGAAGGTCCCGGCGGCGGCGGCAACCCGGGCCCGGTCGTGGACGACTCGGGCGTGGTGGACCTCGTGCGCATCGCGCCCGACACGCTGACCCTCCTTGCACAGGGCGGCCACCGCATGGTGCAGGCGACGGCGTTCAACCGCTACGGGGCCGCGCTGCGGGGTCGGGTGATCGGCTACCGCAGCAGCGACGCGAGCGTGGCCCGCGTGGACGAATCGGGCAACGTGACGGCGCTCACCCCGGGGCGGGTCGTGATCACGGCCTCGCTGGACGGAAAGCAGGCGCAGGCGCGGGTGGAGGTGCTGCCGCTGACGGTGGATTCCGTGGCCGTGAGCGTCCGCTGGCTGCAGGTGCAGTGGGGCACCACCCGCGCCCTGGGCGCCACGCTCTACGCCGCCGACGGCCGCGTGCTGAGCGACCGCGGCATCGCGTGGACCACCAGTGACCCCGAGGTCGCCACGGTCGACGCGATGGGCCGGGTGACGGCCCTGCGCGGCGGTCGCGCGTGGATCACGGCCACGAGCGAGGGCCGTTTCGCCCGCGCCGAGATCATCGTCCCCGACGTCAAGCAGATGACGCTGGCCCGGGCCGATGGCACCTCGCTCCCGGCGACGCTGATGGACTCGCTGTACAACGACGGCAACGGCGCGTACCGCCGCGTGCGCGTGGTGGCCACCGAAGGCACGCTGCGCCTGGACAGCCGCACGGGCACGTACGAGCAGACGGTGACGCTGCGCACCACCGTCAGCCGGTTCACGTGCACGGACTGGGGCTCGTGCATCGGCGCGGGCCCGGAGCAGGTGGAGGTGCGGCAGGTCTACGACCGCGGCGAGCTGCTCTACAACGTGTTCTCGGGCGAGCCCATCTTCGAGTCCAGCGTGTACGAGGGCTGGGACTACTACGCGCAGAACGCGCCCGACGACGGCTTCACCGTCTGGCAGGCGCTGCCGGGAACGCGCGCCTACCTGGGCTGGCTCTACCGGCTGTGAGCCGCGCGAACGCTGGCGGATGACGACGAACGGCCGCCCCCGCGAGGGGGCGGCCGTTCACTTCGTCATGGGTTGCCCGCAAGCCCCTGCCGCGGGGCGGGGTGGGCGGCAGGCGCAAAATCGGCACGGAGTCTGCGTTGGCGGGGCCCCGACGGCGGTCCCATGAGAGGGGGCCGGTCCGATTCACCAACACGAGAGGGACCCATGAGCATCATCTGGATGATCATCGTAGGCCTGATCGCCGGCGCGCTGGCCAAGCTGATCATGCCGGGCCGCGACCCGGGCGGCATCATCGTCACGATCCTGCTGGGCATCGCGGGCTCGGTGGTGGGCGGCATGCTGTTCGGCGGCCGTGACGGGCAGGTGGGCATCATCGGCTCCATCGTGGGCGCCATCATCCTGCTGGCCCTGTACCGGCTGGTGGTGGGCCGCCGGCGGACCCACATCTAAACCCTAACGGTTTCGGAGGCGCGCGATGGCAGCCAGCGACATGAAGGAACTGCTCACGCACGAGCTGGGCGACCTGCTCTACGCGGAGCAGCTGATCCTCAAGATGCTCGGTACGCTCACCCGGGAGGTCAAGAACCCGGAGATGCTGAGCCGGGTGCAGGAGCACATCGGCGAGACCGAGGAGCAGATCGAGCGGCTTCGGCGCGCCTTCGAGTCCATCGGGGAAAAGGCCAAGGCGGAAAAGTGCGACGCGGCCATCGGCCTCAAGGAGGAGCACGACTCCTTCAAGAAGGAAGAGAAGCCGAGCAAGGCCATGCTCGAGGCGTTCGACCTGGGCAACAGCCTGCGCGTGGAGCACTACGAGATCGCGGGCTACCGCTCGGCGATCGCCGTGGCCACGGCGCTGGGCGAGCGCGAGTGCGTGGCGCTGCTCAGCGAGAGCCTGCGCGAGGAGGAGGCCATGGCCACCTTCATCGAGCGCAACTCCGTCAAGGCGCTCAAGGGCCTGGCCACGGGGATGGACCTGGCCAGCGGCGCCGCCGAGGTGGTGCTGAACGTGGAGAACGGCGGCTCGTCGTCCGGTTCTTCGCGCGGCAGCGGCGGCGGATCGAAGTCGTCGTCGGCGACCGGCAAGACGGCGAGCAAGTCCGCCAGTCGGTCCAGCGGCAGCCGCGGCAACGGCAGCAGCACGTCGAGTGACAGCAGCCGCTCGTCCGGCAGCCGCGGCTCGTCGTCCTCGTCGGGCGGCAGCAAGTCGGGCGGGAGCAGCAGCAGGTCGTCGGGCGCGAGCAAGACGGCCAGCAAGTCGTCCAGCCGCAGCTCGGGCGGGTCGTCGTCCAGCCGCACCACGGCGGAGCGGTCCAGCGGCAGCCGGTCGTCGGGCGGCAAGTCGAACGGCTCGTCGTCGGGCGGCAGCAAGTCCGGCGGCGGCAGCTCGCGGTCCACGGCCAGCAAGTCCACGGGCGCGTCCAAGTCGGGCGGCGGCAAGTCCGGCTCGTCGCGCAGCCGCAGCGGTTCCGGCAGCGGCGCCCGCGCCTGATCGCGGACTGACGCCATCCGAGGCCCCTTCCCGCGGTACGGGGAAGGGGCCTCGGGCGTTTGGGGAACTGATTTTCTCACGCAGAGGGAGCAGAGGCAGCAGAGTACTTCATCG
>NZ_DASURI010000241.1:0-3362 GCF_036280135.1 Longimicrobium sp. | reverse complement strand
CTCCCCCAGGGGTTATTGGGGGAGGTGGGCGAGCTCCGCGAGCCCGGAGGGGGCGCCCGCGTGAGGCCTGCCACGACGCGGGTCCAGGGCTACCGCGCCGCGTGGCGCTTTTGCTGGTGAATGCGAAAGACGCGGTAGAAGTAGTAGAGAACCGCTACGAAGACGATGCCCGAGCTCACGGGGCCCAGCCACTGCTCCACCTGCGAGAACTGGCTGCCCAGCAGCCGCCCCGCGTACGCCAGCGCGAACGTCCACACGCCCGATCCGATGGCGGACAGCACCAGGAACTGACCCGCGGGCACCCGCGTGAACCCGGCCGGCACGGAGATGAGCGTGCGGACGAGCGGCACCAGGCGGCCGAACAGCACGCTCGTGCGGCCATGGCGGCCGAACCACGCGTGGGAGCTCTCCACGTCCTCCGGCGTCATGGCCAGCCAGGTGCCGTGGCGGTCCACCCACGCCGTCAGCCGCTCGGGCGTCACGGCCAGGCCCACGCGGTACCAGAAGAACGCCCCCAGCAGCGACCCCGCCGTACCCGCCAGCGACATTGCCCAGAACGGCGCCTCCCCCTGCGACGACAGGTAGCCCGCCAGCGGCATGATCACCTCCGACGGGAGCGGCGGAAACACGTTCTCCAGAAACATCAGCAGGGCCACGCCCAGCGGCCCCATCCCCCGCACCACGTCCAGCACCCAGCTGTCCACCGCCCCTCCTCCGTCCCGTTTGATTGCAGATCGCCTTCCCTCCAGACGCACCGCGGGCGCGATGTGTTGAAGGGAAGGCGATTTACGCGCAACGCAGGAGGCTTGCCGTCACATCGGCTTCGCGAAATCGGCGACCCGATCCGTGGCGATGAGCTCACGCAGCTCGTCCGCCAGCTGCTCGCTGGCGGCGGCCACCTGGCGCCACACGCGGATGCGCTCCGGCTCCGGCATCCGGTAGAAGTCGTTGCGGTCCGGGATTTTGCCACCGGGCAGCGTGGCGACCCACTCCGGCGACGGCGCCAGGACGAGCGCGCGGCGAAAGTTGATGCCCCGCGCGCGGCGCCACGGCAGCAGCTTGTCGAACCAGCCGGGGACGATGTGGGGAAAGAAGTGCGGATACAGCACCAGCCCCTCGCCCGGCCCAAAGTCGAACGCCAGGTGGTAGTCGATCACCCCGCCGTCGCGGTGGATGCCGCCCGGCGCGCCCGGCACCGTCACCCCCGCCAGCACCAGCGGGATGGAGCCGGACGCCAGCAGCGCCGGCCGCAGGTTCTCGCGCGTGAGCGGCAGGTGCACCGTGGGCAGGTCCGCCAGGCCGCGGAACGGGCTCGTGTCGCCGGCCGTGTGAAAGATCACGCGGCGCATCTGCAGGGCCAGCGCGCGGCGGCTGAGCAGGTTGGCGGACGCCGTGACGGCCAGCGACGCCATCTGCACCCAGCGCTGCTCGCTGGCGGCCGGGCCGCGGCACTCGGCCGTGATCACGTGCAGCCGCGCCCACGGGTGGGACAGGATCTCGGCCTCCGCGTGGGGCCCCATCAGCACGTCCAGGATGCGCGCGCTCACGGCGCTCACCTCCACGGGCGTGGGTTTGGGATGGTCGTAGTGCTGCTCGATGTACGCCGCGTGGCCCCGCGCCAGCGCCGCCACGGGGTCCCGCTGCGCCAGGCACGCCATCCGCCAGCTGCCGATGGACGAGCCCACCAGGTGCAGGGGCCGTTCGCGCGGCTCCTGGAAGAACTCGCCGAAGAGAAAGCGGTCCAGCCCCGCCAGGGCCAGCCACTTGGGCCCGCCGGAGGCGCCCGGCAGCACGTCCACGTCCCCGGCCCGCAGCCCGCGCTCCCGCAGGATGCGCAGCGCGTCGGGACCGGCCAGCAGGGCAAGCGATCGAGCCATTCGCGATCCGTCCGTCACCGTCTGGAGATGATCCGCCGCCGCGCGGAATTCCGTCGCGGCGCGTTGGGCGATGATTCTATCGGCCGACGCCGTCCGCGGGAACCGGCGCGGGCGCGGGACGGGTGGAGGTGCTAGGTTCTCCCGTTCCGCGGGTTCGGACGGACGGCAACGACGGGTTGGAAACGAGGATGTGGATCGGGTTCGCGCTGGTCGCCGCGATCGCCAACGCGGGAACCAGCTTTTCGCTCAAGCGGGCCGTGGAGCACGGCGGCGCCGTCGTCTCCACCTTCGCCGCGCGGATGGTGGCCAGCCTGCTGCTCCTGGGCCTCGTGGCCGCCACGGGCGCGTGGCATCCGCTCACGCCGGCGTATTGGCGCGCCGTCTCCCTCGTGCTGGTGCCCGAGGTAATGGGCACCATCTGCCTTACGCTGGCCCTGCGGCGCGGCGACCTGTCGCTCGTGCAGCCCATCATGGGCCTGCTCCCCGGCCTGGTGATGCTGGGCGCCATCGTATTCCTGGACGAACGGCCGTCGCCGGAGGCCGGCTTTGGCGTGGCGCTGGTGACGCTGGGCGTGTACTGCGTGGGGCTGCAGGGCGGCGGATCGCTCCTGGAGCCCCTGCGCGCCCTGGGCCGCTCGCGCGCCAACTGGTTCGCCGTGGCCTCGGCCGTCTCGTGGAGCCTGGCCACCCTGGTGCACAAGCGCGGCATCGCGGCCGTGGGGCCGTTTCCGTGGGCCGCCACCCTGGCGTTCGTCGCCGCGCTGGGGATGGCCGTCGTCATCCCGTTCCTGGCGTGGCGCACGCGGGCCGGCCTGGGGATGCCGGAGCAGGTGAAGCCGTGGAGCGGGTTCGTGGCCTTCGCGGGGCTCGCGTTCGCCGTGCAGCAGATGGGGCTGCACACGGCCCTGCGGCTCACCCAGACGGGCTACGTCATCGCCCTTACCTCCACGAGCATCCTGTGGGCGACGGCGCTGGGCATCCTGGTCCTCCGCGAGCGCGCGGCGGCACGCACCCGCGCGGCCGGCGCCCTGCTGGTGAGCGGCGGCGCCACGCTCATCGCCCTGTTTGGCTAGCGCGTCCGGTCCTTGCAGGGGGCCGCGTGGCCCGGATGGGCTGGACGGACGACAAGACGAACGGAGATGCGAGGATGATGCGCAGCAGAGTGCTGGTTGCGTTCGCCGCGGCAATGCTGGCGGCGTGCGGCGGCGGGGACGAGGGCGCGGCGGAGGGCGGCGCGGCGACGGACACGACCACGACGACGATCACCACGCCGTCCGACGCCGACGTGCCGCCCACGCCTCCCGGCACGGCGGATACGGCCGGCGTGGGCACCAACCCGCCCACGGCCGGCGGGCAGATCGTGGACACCGCCGGCGTCCCCGGCCCGGTCGATACGGCCCAGGGCACCGCCACCGCCCCCTGACGCGAATCAGGCCGGACGAAGATGAGGGGTGATGGGCCGCGGCCCGTCACCCCTCGTCTGTT
>NZ_DASURI010000240.1:0-3338 GCF_036280135.1 Longimicrobium sp. | reverse complement strand
GGCGGTCGGGGGAGAGGGCCCCGCGTCGCGCAGCGACGCGGCCTCCGCGCCTCAATGCCGCAGCACCACCTCCACGCGCATGGCGCCCGTCGCGTCCGGCACGATAGTCAGCGGCGCGAGAGTCAGGGGCGCGGGCGGGCGCCGCCGGCTGTCGCGGTGGTCCAGCAGCGCCATCGTCCCCCCGCCGATCAGCGCTCCCAATCCGCCGCCCAGGATGGCGAACAGGCTCGTCTCCACCCCGCGCGTGAACATGCACTCGTCCTCCTGCCGCGCGCAGCGATCCTCGTACGTCAGCGAGCCGTAGGTCCCGCCGACCGTCATCCCCACCAGCATGCCGGTGATCACCCCCAGCTCCAGGTGATCGTCCCAGCGCGCGGAGCGGACGGAGCCGACGTCTGCGCGGCGCGGCGCGAGCTCGGTGGGCAGGGGCCGGGCGGACGGCGCGGGCTCCTGCGCGGCCAGCGGCGCGGCGAGCAGCGTCACGGCGAGGACGAGGATGGACGGCAGGCGCATGAGGGTCCCGGGGATGACGGGGATTGGATGGATGACGATCGACGGAGAACGCCCGGCGGAGGGACGGGTCGAGCGGACGGGACGGACGGAGGGCCCCGCATCCCCCTCCCGGCACGGACCGGCCGGGAGGAGGATGGATCGGCGGACGTCAGCCCGCGGTGGCCGCGAGCAGCTCGCTGACGGGAAAGATGGTATGCACGGCGTATCCGCGCGCCTCGATGGCCTCGCGGCCGCCGCCCTCGCGGTCCACGAGCGCGATGACGGCCAGCACGGTGCCACCTTCCGCTTCCACGGCATCGCAGGCCTGCAGGGCGCTCTTGCCGCTCGTGATCACGTCCTCCACGACCACCACGCGGTGGCCGGACGCGAAGCAGCCTTCCACGCGCTTGCCCGTGCCGTGGTCCTTGGGCTGCTTGCGCACGGTGAACGCGTTCACGGGATCGTTCGCCAGCCACGACGCGTGGGCGATGGCGTACGCCACGGGATCCGCGCCCATCGTCAGCCCCCCGACGGCGTCCGGCGCCAGGCCCGCCTCGCGCAGCAGGGCCAGCCCCATCCGCCCCACGAGCGCCTGCCCCTCGGCGTGCGTCGTCGTCGTGCGGCAGTCGATGTAGTAGCTGCTGCGCGCGCCCGAGGCCAGCACAAAGTCGCCCGTGCGGAAGGAGCGCTCCAGCAGCAGGTCGCGCAAACGGTCGCGGTCGCTCATTCCGGGTCTCCCGACAGCGTGGGGGGCGTGGGCATGGCCACCCACTCCTCCAGCGTGAGCGGCGTGGGATACATCTCGTTGAACTGGAGCTGCAGGGCGCGGATGGCGTTCACCACCGCTTCGTCGCCGCGCGGGTCCGTCTCCGGCCCGAACTCCAGGAACTCGATGTACACGTCCGGCTGCGAGGCCGACGCGAACCACCACGCGTGCGCGCCGCGGGCCGTGACGGCGTTGTGCAGGCGCGTCCAGCCCTCGGCGTAGTCGGACAGGCGGTCCTGCGGCACGTGCCGGCGGATGGTGACCAGTCGGCGCTGCGGCGTTTCCATGGGAAAACCGGCCATGTGGATGATTTCAGGAAATCCGGGACACCTCCCGGGATCGTACCCGGAACGCCTTGGCCCGTGGCGGATGCGCATCGGCTCCGTGGATCCGGTGCGGACGGCTCCTCGATCCACGGAATCCGCTCACCCCGGACGGGCGGCGGTCAGCAATCGAGCGCGCGGAACGTTATCCCCCGTGCCGCCCAATCGCGGACGCCCCCAAACTCCGCCCCGCGACGGGGCGCCGCAAGGGCATCCGCCGTCGTCGCGTCGTGGGACGGACCTTAAACACGCTCCCGCCGGTATCCGTGCTTGCCGCGCGCCGCGCGCCCGGGTTCTCTTGTGAGGACACGGACCGGCACGCGTCCACCCGAGATCGGCTGACCAAAAGCAGATGCCCAGCAGCGAAGTACGGGCCCGCCGCGCCATGCGCCGGGTCGTGGGATGGATTGCGCTCGTGGCGGCGCTCGTGCTCCCCGGCCGCGCGGCCGCGCAGGAGGCGGGCGCCGTCGCCGGCCGCGTGCTGAGCCCCGCCGGCGAGCCCGTGGCGGGGGCCACCGTCACGGCCACGCCCTCCGCCGGCGGCGGCGCGCGCCGGACGACGTCCGCGGAGGACGGCACCTATCGTCTCGCGGGGCTGCGGCCCGGGCGCTGGACGCTGCGGGCCGCGCGCGTGGGCTTCACGAGCGTGGGGCAGGACGTGACGGTCGCGGCGGGCGGGCAGGCCTCCGTGGACCTGCGGCTGGCGGAGCAGGCGCTCGTCCTGGACCCGGTGGAGGTCCGCAGCCGGCGCGACACGGAGCGCGAGCGCACCCGCTTCGAGACCGAGGCGGGCACGACAACGCGCGTCATCACGGGCGAGGAGATCAAGATCCTCCCCGGCCTGGGCGAGGCGGACGTCCTCCGCGCCGTGGAGGTGCTCCCCGGCGTGGTCTCCACGAGCGATTTTTCCAGCGCCTTCAACGTCCGCGGCGGCTCGTCGGACCAGAACCTCATCCAGCTGGACGGCTTCACCATCTTCAACCCGTTCCACCTGGGCGGGCTGTTCAGCGTCTTCAACTCCGACCTCATCGCCCGCGCCGAGCTGCTCTCCGGCGGCTTTGGCGCGGAGTACGGCGGCCGCGTGTCGTCCGTGCTCACGGTGGAGACGGAAACGGGCGACAGCACCTTCTCGGCCGACATGGGCGTGTCCGTGCTGGCCAGCCGCCTTACCCTGCGCAGCGGCATGCCGGGCTTCCTGGCGCGGTCGCTGGGCGGGAGCCGCGGCTCGTGGTTCGTCAGCGGCCGGCGCTCGTACTTCGACGCGCTGCTGCGGCCCGTCACCGACTTTCCGTATCACCTGACGGACGTGCAGACCGGCGTGACGATGGGCACGGCGGGCGGCGGCACCCTGCAGCTCACGGGCTACATGGGCGAGGACGTGCTGGACCTGACGGACTTCGACCCGCCGGGGGACGAGGACGACGAAACGAGCATCATCAAGGTGCGCTGGAACTGGGGCAACGACGTGGCTGGCCTGCGCTGGACGCAGCCCGTGGCGGGGTGGACGGCGCAGACGCGCCTGGGCGTGTCGCGCTACGCCGAGAAGGTGCGCTTTCCCGACTTCGAGGACACGCGGTTCGGCAGCAGCATCACCGAGACGGCCCTGCGGACGGACTTTACGCGCGAGGCCAGCCCCGTGCTCACCGTGCAGTGGGGCGGCGAGCTCACGCGCATGGCGGCGCGGAACGGCGCGGAATCCGGGGGCACCGTCTTCTTCGACCGGGAGGAGAGCGGGCTGTTCGGCGCGGGGTACGGAC
>NZ_DASURI010000239.1:0-5182 GCF_036280135.1 Longimicrobium sp. | reverse complement strand
ACTCGCCCCCATCCCGCTCCGCCCCTCGCGGAGCGCAATGCCCAGGACTGAGGAGTGGCAAAATGACGCCGACGATCGACATGGTGACCTCCCCGTACGAACGCGGCGAAAGGACGCCGGTACCCGTGTCCATGGTCCAGCTGCGCTATCGCCCGCGCAAGCGCTGGCTGCCGTCGCGCTTCAACGCGCGAACAGTGGGGGACGACGGCCGCATCCTGCTGTGGAACACCTATACGGGCGCCGTGACGGCCTTTGCCGCCCGGCACCGAGACCAGGTGCTGGCGCTGCTCTCGCACGAGGGCACGTCCGAGCCGCTGGGCCAGGTAGGCGAGTACATGGTCCGGCGCGGCTACCTCGTGGAATCGGACGCGAACGAGCTGGACCGCTTTCGCGTGCAGTACATGAAGCAGCAGGTTCGCCAAGACGTCCTGCAGTTCATCCTGCTCACCAGCGAGGACTGCAACTTCCGCTGCGTGTACTGCTACGAGAAGTTTGAGCGGGGAACCATGACCCCCGCCACCCGCGAGGGGATCAAGCGCCTGGTGGAAAAGCGCGCGCCGCGGCTGGACCAGCTGGCCATCTCGTGGTTCGGGGGCGAACCGCTGTACGGCTGGGAGGCCATCGAGGACCTTCAGCCGTTCATGAACGAGACGGCCCGGCGCCACGGAATTCACTACGACCAGCACATGACCACCAACGCGTACCTCCTGAACGAGGAGCGCGCGACGCGGCTGCTGGACTGGGGGTGCCGGCGTTTTCAGATCACTGTGGACGGGCTGCCCGACGAGCACGACTGCAAGCGGGTGGGTCGCGACGGGTCCCCCACCTATCATGTCATCCTGGACAACCTGCGCGGGCTGGCCGCCCGCAAGACCGACTTTCTCGTGGACCTCAGGGTAAATTTCGACAACCGCAACTTTCCCCGGCTGGGGGCGTTCATGGAGTCGATCACGGAGGACTTCGGGGGCGACCGGCGTTTCAAGATGCGCTTTCGGCCCGTGGGCCAGTGGGGCGGCGACAACGACGACCAGCTGGACACCTGCGGAACGGCGGACCGCAAGACGGTGCTGCGCCAGCTGCAGGCCAAGGCCGACGAGGTGGGACTGGCGCAGGAGTCAGGGATCACGGAGAGCGCGGAACCGGGCAGCAACGTGTGCTACGCTGCGCGGCCCTACAACTTCATCGTGGGCGCCACCGGCAAGCTGATGAAGTGCACCATCGTGCTGTACGAGATGGAGGAGAACGTGGTGGGCCAGCTGCACCCCGACGGCACGCTAGAGGTGAACGACCACCAGATGGCCCACTGGGTGGCTCCCCACTTCGAGAGCGACACCATGTGCAAGAGCTGCTACGTCCTTCCCGGGTGCCAGGGCGCGGCGTGCCCGCTGAGCCGCGTGCAGCACGGAACGCGCAGCTGCTGCAGCGTGAAGTCGCACCTCAAGCACGAGATGCGCGTGACGCTGGGGCGGTCGGGGCGGCACGACGCGCCCAGAAGCGCCCCGGCGCTGGCGGGCGTGGCGGAGTGAGGCCGGGAGGCGCACCCTTGACCGTCACCGCGGCCCCGGCGCCCTCCATCGCCGCCACCATCCTGGTTCCCCAGGACCGCGTTCCGCGGCAACCGCTGGGGCCCTGGGCGGCGGAGCTCGCGCGCCGCACGGCCGAGGTGCTGCGCGGCGTTCGCGGCACCCACGCGCTGGCGGGCGAGCTGGCGGGGATCGGCAACCAAGCCGCGCTCATCGCGGCCAGCCGTGGCGACGCGGCCGTGGCCTGGCGTTTGACGGAGCGGCAGCTGTGGTGGCACGGCCGCCAGGCACGGCGCGCCCGCGACCCGGGCGTTGCCGCTTGGGCCCTGCAGCCGTGGGTGAACCTGGGCCGGCTCGAGGCGCTCGCCGGCCGCTGGCGCGAGGCGCTGGCACGCTTTTCGGGGCTGGGCACGTACGAGATGACGGACACCGTGCAGCTGGGGTGTGTGCGGCTCCACGGTCCGGCATGGCGAACCCTGACCCGCTCGCGCGAGCAGTTCCTGCGGTTCCTGGAAACGGTGTACGTCACCGACACGCTCAAGGCGCTGCTTCTAAACCGGCAGTGGGACCGTGTGCCGGCGTTCGCGGCCCCCTTCGCGGACGGGGAGCAGCGGTGGATCTGCGAGGAAGCGTGTGTGGTCGCCCAGTGCCGCGCCGGCGCGCCCCGCACGGCGGCGGCACGGGCCGGCATCGCCGCGCGGCAGGCGCAGGGGTGGACGCGCGCCGTGCTGCGGCTGCGCGCCGCCGAGGCGCATGCCTGCGCGGACGAGCCCCAAGCCGCGCGGGAGATCCTGGTCCGGATGGCGCGCGTGGTCCGCGAGGTGTCCGTCGAGCAGTTGGCCAACCCGTCCCTGGCCCCGGTGACGGCACGCATGGCCGCTGCCGCCCAGGAGGCGGGGTTGATGGAGGACGCGTACGCCCTCGCGGGCCGGGTGCTGCAGGGAGCGCGCGCCGCCCGGGACGAATGCATGCAGATCGACATGCTGCGGCTGCTGGCGGATGCCGCGCCGGAGCGTGAGCGCGAGACGTGGGCGGCGGCCCTCGAGGCGGCGGAGGGGACGACCGAGTACGCCCGCTACCGCCGCGGCGATCCCCCGTCCAATCCCGTGATCAGCGAACTGTATGAGCGCCTGGAGGCACTGTTCTCCAACTGACGCGAACGGGACGCGGCGGCACGAAACGGAAAGCGAACGAAGGAGCCGAACACCGTCCGGATCTTTCCGGGAGATCCTCACGGTCGTTCAGGTCAGGGGGTGCGGCCTTCCCACGTCTCCCGCGGCGATCTCTTCCAGCGTGCGACGCGCCAGGGCCATCAGCACGCGGCCCCTGCCCTCCGCCGTCCGCGCGCCGGGGTCCAGCGTGGCGTCGTACGCCTCCACCCGCCGCGCCGCGGCGCGCACCAGCCGGCCCAGCACGGTGAAGGCCGCGTCGGACAGGGGCGGGTCGCCGCGGTAGTTCTCCAGGCGGCCGCCCGGCCGGCATCCATCCGCTTCTTCCAGCCCGCAGAAGCGAAGGAACCAGTCCGCGCGGTACCGGCCCGCGGCGGCCACGATCCCCGCGTAGTCCGCCAGCAGCTCGTCCAGCAGGTTGTTGCGCATGGAGCTCAGCACGCGCCGCGTAAAGTAGTGCGCGCACTCGTGCTCCAGCCGGATGGTGAGCGAGGCCCGGCTCCATTCCTCCGCCGTGAGCCCCAGGGCCTCCGCGGGAACGCCGCTGTACGGCCCGCCGCTCAGCAGGACGAAGCGGTCCTGGTACAGCTCCT
This sequence comes from Longimicrobium sp., assembly GCF_036280135.1. Lineage (GTDB taxonomy): Bacteria > Gemmatimonadota > Gemmatimonadetes > Longimicrobiales > Longimicrobiaceae > Longimicrobium. Next base: position 1,897 of record NZ_DASURI010000239.1, on the reverse strand, counting down.
TGCGGTTGCGCAGCACGCCGAACGCGGCGGACCACGTCTCCGCGCCCTCCAGAGGCACCTCGCCACGCTCCCACGCGCCACGCAGATCCGCCACGCGGCCCCAGTTGTTGTATCCGCCCACCATGCACGCGCCCATGGAGGGCGGCAGGGGCACGGGCTCGTTCCGCTTGGTCAGCGCGCGCACCAGGGCCTCGAAGTCCCCGCGATGAGGGACCACCAGCACGGGCACGGCCCCCGCGGGCGTGGGGTGGATGAACAGCCGCAACCCGTTCGGGTTCTCCAGCGCCAGACCGTCGGTCCCGTCCGGGAGGACGCCGCGGCGGATGGCCGCCTGGTACGGCTCCGTGTCGCGGATGCCGGCCGCGACGGGAAAGCGCAGCTCCACCAGGTGCTCGCGCAGCACGGGGAGCACGCCCCGGGTACGGGCCTCGTCCGCGTAGCGCCGCCACGCGTCCACGCACGGCTCGTCCGCGAGCGGCAGCTCCACGGACGCGGGGACGGCGAATACGCTCCGGTTGTACGCCAGCAGCTCGTCCGTCTCGGCGGGCCCGGCGCCAAAGGCGCGAAGCACGCGCGCCCGGGCGGCCTCTCGCGGGTCCACGGGCGCGGCGGGGTGCGTGAGGGTCATGGCAGGCGGATCTCCGCCGCCCGGCGTGGACGGCGGCACGGGTGGGACAGGCGCCACGCGCGCGCGGCAATAACGGGGGGCCGTCAGGTTTGGCAGCCGCAGTTTCCGTTGATGGTGCAGCCCGAGTTGGTCTCGTCCAGCGGCGCGATGCCGCCGGCGACGTCTTCCAGCTCCTCGACGTCCAGCTCGTCGAAGTCGTCGAGATCACCGTTCCGGGACAGAAGGCCGTCGGCCATTGATGCGCGCTCCTGGGGGGAAGAGGCTGTCATGATGAAAGGGGGAACCGGGCTCCGGAGGAGCATGCGACGTGCCATTTTACACGCCGCCGCAAATCCCTGCGCCACAACGTAGTGGCGCACTCGGGCCGGTTCACCGCGGTTCGATCCGCTGGTGGCCGCGCTCTAGCGGCTGGGCCCGGGGCTCTACCGCGTGGCGGGCGCCGATTCGTCCAGGTAGTGAAAGGCCCCGTCCCGCACGACGATGCGCCGGATGGGGATCCCCACCAGGTTGCCCCGCGGGTCAAAGCGAAAGACGCCCGTCACGCCCTTGAAGCCCGTCAGGGCGTGCATGGCGGCGGCCACCTTGTCCGGCTCCGTCGTCCCCGCCTGGCGGATGGCCTGGGCCAGCACGCGCACGGCGTCGTAGGCCAGGGCCGCGCCGCTGTCGGGAAGCCGGCCGTAGCGGGCCTGGAACGCGCGGTTGAAGGCCTGCACCTCCGGGTCCGGCGCCTCGGGATGAAACGACGCGGCCAGCACGGCGCCCTCCACCGCCCTGCCTCCCTTCTGCAGAAAGACAGGCGTGGCCAGGGCGTCGCTCCCCAGCACGGGCACGGTGATCCCGCGGCGGCGCAGCTCCGAGATCAGCAGGGCCGACTGCTCGTCCTGCCCGGCGATGAACACGGCGTCGAAGTCGTAGCTGGCCCACGTGTTCACCGTCTGCTCGGCGGCCACGGGGTTGGCGTCCAGGTTGGGGTCGTACGACTCGCGGTTGACAACCTGCGCGCCCTGGCTGGCGGCGTGCTCCTCGAACGCGTTGGCCAGGGCCCGGCCGTACTCGTCGCGGGCGTAGTAGATGACCATGCGCCGGTAGCCGTGGTCCACGGCGAACTGCGCCATCTGCCGCCCCGCGTCGGCATCGTTGAACACCGTGCGAAAGACGCGGCCGTAGCCCAGCGTCGTGAGCTCCGGCGTGGTGCTCGTGGGCGCCACCAGCAGCAGGCCGGACAGGTCGTAGATGGGCGCCGCGGCCACGGTGACGTAGGAGTGCAGG